>DATKFK010001021.1:0-5144 GCA_035544375.1 Thermoanaerobaculia bacterium | reverse complement strand
TCGCCCACCCCGGCCACCGGGTCGAAGCCCAGGCGCGCCGCCGCCAGCCCGCCCTCGCGATGGAAGCCCGGTCCGGCGGGTCCCAGCTCCAGCATGTCGCCGAGCACCGCCAGCCGCCGCGCCGCCGGCAGCTGCGCCGCGCCTGCCAGCGCCTTCACCAGGGCGTCGGGGTTGGAGTTGTAGGAGTCGTCGATCACCGTCAGCAGGCCCGGCCCGCCGGTCTCGCCGCCCTCGCCCACCCTGGGCGTCCCGCGCAGCGGGAGGACGATGCGGTGCAGCACGCCGCGCCCGGCGGCCGGCTGTGCCGCGGCGGCGGCGGCCGCGATGTCTGCAAGCGGCACGCCCAGGGCGAAGGCGCACGCCGCGGCGGCGAGGCAGTTCTCGACGTTGTACAGACCGTGCAGCGGCAACAGCACCGCTTGCGACTCGGCGCCGGCCGACAGCACGAAGCGGCTGCCGATCCCGGAGGGCCCCACGGCGAGATCGCTCGCCGCGACATCCAGCCGCGGCGGCGCCAATGGCGGCGAAGCCGAGGCCGGCGCGGCCGGCGCGCCTTCCGCGGCCGCGGCGCGCGCGACGTGCGCGCCTGCCGTGGCCGCGAAATCGGCGGCGCCCGAGGTGTCCGCCGCCCCGGCGCCCGTGGCCTGGCGAATGCCGTACCAGGCGACGCGGCGCCAGCGCCGCGCGATGCGCACCACCTCGGGATCGCCGGCGTTGGCCACCACCAGCCCATCCGGCGCCAGGCCGGCGAGCAGCTCGGCCTTGGCCTCGGCGATGCCGCGCAGGCTGTCGAACGACTGCAGGTGCGCCGGCCGCACGACGGTGAACAGGGCGACGTCGGGCCGCCCCAGCAGCGACAGCTGCCGCAGCTCGCCGGGCGTCGACATCCCCATCTCGGCGACCATCCACTCGGCGTCGTCGGGGACGTTCAACAGGGCCAGGGGAAAGCCGTAGAGGTTGTTGAAGTTGCCGGGATTGCGCGCCACCCGGTAACGGGTGGCCAGCATCGCCGCCAGCAGCTCCTTGGTGGTCGTCTTGCCGGCCGAGCCGGTGATCCCGATCAGCCGCCGCGGCACGCGCCGCCTGACGCTGCGCGCCACGTCGTGCAGTGCCGCCAGGGTGTCGGCGACCTGGATCACCGCGCGTCCCGCGAGGTCCGGCGCGGAGGCCGCGGCGGAGCCCGCAGCAGCCGAGCCCGCCGTCGCCGAGACCGCCGCGGGGACCGGGACGGGCGCCGCGGGGGACAGGCTTTCTGCCAGGGGCGGCCAGCTGGCGGCAGCGGCAGCCAGGTCCTCCACCACCGCGCCGGCGGCGCCGCGGCCGAAGGCGTCGCCGACGAAGCGGTGGCCGTCGGCATGGGCGCCGGCGAAGGCGAAGAACAGCTCGCCGCCGCGCACCGCCCGCGAGTCGATGGCGGCGCCGCTGAGCAGCGCCCCGGCGTCCCCCGCGACCACCTGGCCGCCGGCGGCGGCGGCGGCTTCGCTGGCGCGCAGGCTAGCCAAAGCGCTCCTCCAACGCGCGGCCGATCTCCTCGATGTCGGAAAACGGCAGCTTGCGGTCGCCGACGATCTGCTCGCGCTCATGGCCCTTGCCCGCCACCAGCACGGCCCAGCCGGGGCCGGCAGCGGCCAGCGCGGCGCGGATCGCCTCGCGGCGGTCGGGCACCAGTCGGTAGCTGGCGTTGCCGCTCGCCTTCACCCCCTCCGCCACCGCGGCGATGATCGCCAGCGGGTCCTCGCTGCGCGGGTTGTCGGAGGTGACGATCGGCAGGTCCGCCAGCTCGCCCGCCGTCCGCCCCATCACCGAGCGCTTGCCCGGGTCGCGCTCGCCGCCGCAGCCGAACACCACGGCCACCTTCAGGTCCTGGCCGGCCCCCTGCCCAGGGCCGGCGGCCACCTCGCGCACCGCGGCGAGGGCGGCGGCCAGGGCCGCGTCGGTGTGGGCGTAGTCCACGAAGACCGGAAACGGCTGGCCGCGGTCCACCGGCTCCATCCGCCCGGGGACGGGGCGGCGCTGGGCGATGCCCCGCGCCATCGCCGCGTGCGGCAGACCCAGGGCCTCGGCCGCCGCCGCCGCCGCCAGCAGGTTGTCGAGGTTGTAGCGGCCGAGCAGCGGCGACGCGACGTCGAGGGCGCCGCGCGGCGTCTCGAGCCGCGCCGCGATGCCGCCGGCCGACAGCCGCACGCCGCTGGCCCGCACCGCCCCCCCGTCGCCGAAGGTGAGCGCTTCCGGCAGCTCGTCCGCCAGCCGCCGGCCGTAAGGGTCGTCGGCGTTGACCACCGGCCGCGCTCCCGGCTTGAGCTGCGCGAAGAGCAGTCGCTTGGCGGCGAAGTAGGTCTCCATGTCCTGGTGGTAGTCGAGGTGGTCGCGGGTCAGGTTGGTGAACACCGCGACGTCGAAGGCCGCGCCAGCCACGCGCTGCATCGCCAGGGCGTGCGAGGACACCTCCATCGCCGCCGCCCGGGCGCCGGCGGCGTGCATCCCGCGCAGCGTGCGGTAGAGGTCCGACGACTCCGGCGTCGTGTGGCCGCCGGCAAAGCGGTGCTCGCGGAAGCTGTAGCCGAGCGTGCCGAGGAAAGCGGCCGGCAGCCCGGCCGCCTCGAGCATGGCGGCCATCAGCAACGCCACGGTCGTCTTGCCGTTGGTGCCGGTGACGCCGGCCAGCAGCAGCTCGCGGTCCGGATGGCCGTAGGCCCGCGCCGCCAGGGCGGCGAGCCCGGCGCGCGGATCGGCCAGCGGCGCCCAGGGCACGCCCAGCGCGGCCGCCAGCGCCGGGTCCCGCGGCGGCGCACCCGCCACCGCCACCGCACCGGACCCGACCGCCGCCGCGGCGAAGTCCCACCCGTCGAAGAGCTGGCCGGGAAGGGCCACGTAGAGGTCGCCGGGCCGGACCCTCCGCGAATCGTGGGTGACGCCCGTGATGTCCGGATCGCGCGGTGCCTGCCGCGCGAGTGGATCGCGCGGTGCCTGCCGCGCGAGTGGGTCGCGCGGTTCCTGCCGCGCGAGTGGATCGCGCGGTTCCAGCCGCGCGAGCGGACCGGGCCCCGGAGCGACGGCGGGGCCGGCGGCGATGCCGGCGATCAGCTCAGAGAACCTCATCGAGCTGGTCTCCTCCCGCCCCTGGCAGCGGCGACGCCGGCGCCGGCGCAACCGCCGGCTGGACAGAGCTGGCCGCCGGCGACGGCCGGGTCGCCGGGGCCGGCACCGCCGCGGGAACCGCCGCGGTCGCCGGGACCGCGGGCACCTGCCGCGTCGCCTTGGCCGCCACCTTGCGGACCGCGGCCGGCTGGGCAACCGGCGCCGCGGGCACTCCCGGAGTCGCCGGGGTCGAGCGCGGCAGGACCGGCTGGTTGTGCCACAGCTCGGGAACGTCCTCACCCATCGCGTCGTCGTCGGTCGCCGCCACGACTCCGGCCGCCGCGACTCCGGCCGCCGCGACTCCGGCCGGCCCCGGCGCACCCGCGCCCTTGGCGGCGGCAGGGACGGCAGCGACCGAGGTGGCGCCGGCGCCCGCGAGGCCGGCGGTCACGGTGACCACCTCGCCCGGCCAGACGCTCGGGGCGCGCCGCTCCGGCCGCACTCCGAGGTACAGCAGCACCTGGCGCACCACGGTGCCGAACACCGGCGCCGCCACCTGCGCACCGTAGTACTCCATGCCCTGCGGCGCCTCGACCGCCACGATTCCCACCAGGCTCGGCCGATCGGCCGGAGCGAAACCGACGAAGCTGGGCAGGTACGCGTGGCGAGCGTAGCCGCCGGGCACAGGGATCTGCGCCGTGCCGGTTTTGCCGGCCACCCGGTACCCCGCCACCGCGGCACTCTTGCCGGTACCGTCGGTCACCACCCGTTCGAGGAGGCGCTTCACCTCCTCGGCCGTTGCGGGAGAGATCGGCCGCGCCATCACCATCGGCCGCGGATGGCGCCGCTCCACCGCCTCGCCGCGCCGTACCGCCTCGACCACGTACGGCTGCAACAGGCTGCCGCCATTGGCCACCGCGGCAACCGCCGTGGCGAGTTGCAGCGGCGTCACCGAGATCCCCTGACCGAAGGCCACGTACGCCTTGGTCAGCGGCCCCCACCGTTCGAGCGGATGCAGGATGCCGGGGTTTTCGCCGGGAAGGTCGATGCCGCTCGGCCGGCCGAAGCCGAAGGCGACGATGGTGCGGTGCAGCCGTTCGCCGCCGATGATCAGCGCCGCCCGGATGACGCCGACGTTGCTCGACTTCGCGATCACGTCGGCGAACGACAGGATGCCGTAGCGCTTGTGGTCGCGGATGGTGATGCCGAACAGGACGATGCTGCCCATGCCGCAGTCCAGGGGGTCGTCGGCGTGCACCAGGCCCGATTCGAGCGCCGCCGCCGCGGTGATGATCTTGAAGGTCGAGCCCGGCTCGTAGGCGTCCATGATGGTGCGGTTGCGCCAGCTGCCCGCCGGGTAGCGCTCGAACTCGTTGGGGTCATAGGCGGGAAACGACGCCATCGCCAGGACCGCCCCGGTCGCGGGATCGAGGAACACGGCGCTGCCGCGGCGCGCCTGCCGCTGCTCGACGACGCGCTGCAACTCGCGCTCCACCATGTGCTGCACGGCGGCGTCCAGGGTCAGGTACAGGTCGCCGCCCGGCCGCGGCTCGGTGAAGAAGAGGTCGGGCGAGACCGCGGTGCCGCGGCGCGCGTCCCGCAGCACCGTGCGCAGGCCGGGTTTGCCGGTGATCACCGTGTCGTAGATCAGCTCCAGGCCGGCCAGGCCGTGGTTGTCGGTGCCGACGTAGCCCAGCACCTGCGAGGCCAGGTCGCGCATCGGATAGTAACGTTTGCTCTCGGGAACGAAGTGGATGCCGGCGAGGTGCAGCCGCCGCAGTGCCGCCGCCACCGGCGGGTCGAGCTTGCGCGCCACCCACACGAACTCCCGGTCCTCGCCGAGCAGGGCCTCGAGCCGGCCGGCGTCGAGCCCGGGACAGGCGGCGGCGATGGCCCGCGCGGCCGCCGCGCGGTCGCCGATCTCCGAGGGCACGGCGTAGGCCGAATCGACCTCGACCGAGACCGCCAGCTCCCGTCCGGCCGCATCGAAGATGGTGCCGCGCGGCGGATCGAGCCGCACCACGCGCTGCTGCTGCTGGTGCGCCTTGTGGACGTAGCGCAGGTGA
>DATKFK010001020.1:0-29429 GCA_035544375.1 Thermoanaerobaculia bacterium | reverse complement strand
GGCTGGCCGGTGTCCATCGTCGGGCAGAGCGGCGCCTTCAACGGCCCGGCCCTGGGCGACCTCACCGGCGACGGCAAGCTCGACGTGGTGGTGACCGCCGACAACACCGAGTCGAGCAGCACCTTCCACGTCTACGCCTTCAAGGGTGACGGCACGCAGCTGTGGGTGGCGACGCCCAAGGACTTCTTCGGCGCCACGTTGAGCGCCGGGCCGCCGATCATCGCCGACGCCTTGGGCGACGGGCTCGACGTCCTGGTGCCGACCAACGGCAGCGTCGCCGTGTTCTCGCGCACCGGCGCGCTGCTGACCGACGACGGCACCCACCCGGCAGGGGTCTACGCCTTCTACACCCCGAGCACGCTTTCCGGGGTTGCGGTGGGGGACCTGGAAGACCCGTCGGCGTCGGGGGCCAAGATCGAGGTCGTCGCCGTTTCAGCAGCCGACTCCGGCACCGCGAACAACACGCTGATCAACGTCTGGAACCCGTACAGCGGCTCGAGCACGCCCCCCTGGGGGCTGTTTCACCAGGGCACGCAGCGCACCGGCGTGGCGCCTGGCACCCCGGGGTGCTCGGGTTCGTGCACGGTGGCGGCGTCGAACCTCCACTTCTACACCGTCACTCCCTGCCGGGTCGCCGACACCCGCAACCCCAACGGACCGCAGGGCGGTCCCGCCCTGAGCGGCGGCGTGGAGCGGGTCTTCCCGGTCGGCGGGATCTGCGGCGTGCCGCTGGCGGCGCACGCGGTGTCGGTCAACATCACGGTGACCGGCCCGTCGGCGCTCGGTAGCCTGCGCTTCGGACCCGGAACTTGCAGCAACCTGCCGCTGACCAGCACCATCAACTTCGACGCCGGCCGGACCCGCGCCAACAACGCCGTGCTCCCGCTCGCCACCGACGGCACCGGCGGTCTCGCCGTCGTGCCGTCGTTCAGCGGCAGCGGCACGGTGCAGTTGATCATCGACGTCAACGGTTATTTCAACTGAGGTCGGCGGGGGCGGGCCAGCGGGACGCCGAGCCCCGACCACCGCCGTAGCGCCGTGCGGGACACGCTCGCCATCATCCTCGCCTACAACGAAGAGGCGAGCTTGCCTGGCGTGCTGCGGTGCCTGGCGGCTTCCTGCCCCGAGCTCGAGGTGCTGGTGGTCAACGACGGCTCGGAGGACCGCACCGGCGAGGTCGGGCGGGCGGCCGGCGCGCGGGTGGTGGACCTGCCCTACAACTCGGGCGTCGCCGCCGCCGAGCAGACCGGCTTCCTCCATGCCCTGGACCGCGGCTTCCTCTACGCGGTGCGGCTGGACGGCGACGGCCAGCACGATCCGGCCGACGCGGCGCGGCTGCTCGACGAGTTGCGCGCCGGCACGGCCGACCTCGTCATCGGCTCGCGCTTCCTGCTGCCGCCGGCACCTGGCGCCGGAGTCGCCGGAGGCGCTGGCGCGGGCGGCGCGGCCGGCGCGGGCGGCCCTGCCGGCGCGCGGCCGGCGCTCGCCCGCCGCGCCGGGATCGCCTGGCTCTCCTTCCTGGTCAGGGCGCTCTCGGGCCAGGCGGTGACCGATCCGACCTCGGGGTTCCGCGCCTTCAACCAGCGGGCGGTGCGGTTCCTGGCGAGCGCGTACCCCGAGGACTATCCGGAGCCGGAATCGATCCTGATGCTCGCCCGCGGCGGCTTCCGGATCGCGGAGGTGCCGGCTGCCTTCCGCGTCCGGCAGGGAGGGCGCTCGTCGATCGGCCGGCTCGAGGCGTTCCAGTACGTCCTCAAGGTGACCTTCGCGCTGCTCGTCCAGAGGCTGCGCCGGCCCGGCGCGTGAGCGGCGCGGACATGAGCTTCGTCCTCGACATCGTCGTCGTCGTCACGGTGGCGAGCGCGGTGCTGGGCGGCTGCGGGCTGCTCTGGCGGCCGCTGCTGCCGTGGCGGGCGCGGCCCTACCTGACGCTCCTCGCGCCCTTGCTGGGGCTGGCGCTGGTGTCCGGGATCTGCCATGCGCTCGGCGCCGCCGGGCTGCCGCTGGCCCGCATCGCCTGGCTGCCGGTCGGGCTGGCGGCGGCCGGCTGGGCCGGCGCCCTGCTTCGCCGGCGGCTGCGGCCGCGGCGCGAGCTGATGCTGGCGCTCGCCGTCTGCGCGCTGGCCTTCCTGCTGGCGGCCCTGCCCTTGCTGGCGCTCGGTTACCTGACCTCGGTGGGCCTGACCTCCGACGCGGTCTCCTACGCGGCGCGCTCCGAGTACCTGCAGCATGCGCCGCTGCGGGCCCCGGACGCCGTGGCCGGCGCGCCGATGCTGGGCCTGGTGCGGTCGCACATGAAGCTGCGGGCAGGCGACGTCTACCTGCTCGGCCTGCTCGGCCTGCTCACCGGGCATCGCAGCTTCGAGCTGCTGACCCTGTCGCTGGCCCTCTTCTTCGGCCTGGCGCCGGGCGCGGTCTTCGTGTGGGCCCGCCTGGCGCTGCGGCTATCGCCGCGCGTCGCGCTGCTGGGGGCCGGTCTCGTCGGGATCAACAACCTGGTGCTGTGGGCGGTGTTCGACAACTTCCTCTCGCAGATGATGGGTCTGAGCCTGTTCCCGGCGCTGTTCGTCTTCGCGGTCGAGGGCTTCCGGCAGCCTGGCTGGCGCAGCGCCGCGGTCTTCGGGGCGCTGCTCGCCACCCTGGCGTCGGTCTACCCGGTCTATGCCGTCTATGCCCTGGCGACCGTCGGCCTCTACTGGTTCGTCGCCTGGCTGCCGGCGCACCGGGGGCGAGACCTGCCGCGGCATGCCGCCTGGTGGCTGACGGCGGCCGCGTGCGCGGTGCTGCTCAACGGTGTCGCCCTCTACCGCTCGTCCCGCGAGCTGGCCATGGTGTCCCAGCTGCTGAAGCCGCAGGGAGCGCAGTTCCTGGGGTCCGGCGACATCCTGGTGTTTCCTTCTCTTTACGAGATCGCCGGCCTGGTCAGTCACGAGGCGGAGGCGACGCGGGTGCACCCGTGGCCGCTGCCCCGGGGGACGACGAGCCTGCTGGCGCTGGTGGTGGCGGCCTTCGCCGCCTACGGATGGCGGCGGCTCGCTCCCCGCCCAAGGGTCGCCGCGGCGGCGCTGCTGCTGGCGGGCGCGGCACTGGCTGCCCATCAGCGCTTCTGGGCCAACCCGCCGGACGGCTATCCCTACGGTTACTTCAAGGCGGTCTCGGTATTGCCCATGGAAGCCATGGTGCTGGTGGCCGCGGGTCTCGCCGCGGCGGGGCGGCGGCGCCCGGCGCTGCGCGCGGCGAGCGTGCTCACGGGGCTCGCAGTCGTCGTCCTAAATTTGATGAATAGCTTATGGAGCGCGAGCTACGCGGTCCGTCACACGATCCTGACGCGGGAGCTGATCGCGGTGGCGCGGGCGTCCGCGGCGGTGCCCGCCGGGTCGTGGGTCCTGCTGGACGTCGAGCTGTCGCCGCCGCTGCTGCGGACCTGGATCGGGTACCTGTGGAACGACCGCCTGCGGACCGCGTCGCCGCGGGAGCTGCTGCCCAGGCCCACGCCCTTCTTTCGGTGGGCTTTCGTCGAGCGGCAGCTGGATCGCCAGCGGCAGGGCACGTCGACCGCGCCCTGGTACGACCCCGCGCAATACACCGCCATCTGGGAGACGCCGCGATTCGCGCTGAGGCAGCGGCGCGACGCCACCCTGGCCGCGATGCGGTGGGAGGCGCCGTTGCTGCGGCGGGGCGAGCGCCTGGAGGTCGAGCTGGCACCGGAGCGGCGATCGCTCGCGGGGAGCCTCGCGGGAAGGCCGAACGAGGCCGAGCTGGGCGCCGGCGCGCCGCGCCGCTTGCGGATCTTCGCCTTCGGCGCCGGCGACAGACCGGCGCGGCTCGAGCTCGACGGTGGGACGCCGGTGACCCTCGCCGGCGCCGGCGGCTGGGCGCTCGACTTCGACCTGGGGTGCCGCCGGCAGCCCCAGGACATAGGGCTCCGCAACGTGGGCCCCGAGGACGTCCTGGTGGCGGGCCTCGAGGTCATGGGCTCGCAGCCCGCCGCGACCCGCTCCTGCCTGGAGGTCGAGCCGCTCGCGACGGGAGCCGCCTATGTCGAGCAGGAGGTGGTGCCGCCGCGAATCCGTTACCGGGCCTACCTGTGGCTGCCGCGGGAGGAAGGCCATCGCCGCTTCCATCTTGGGGTGCACGTCGCCAACGTCACCAACAACCACCCCCTGGGCGTCTGGACGCTCCGCTTCCCTCCCGGCAAGCGCGCGCAGGAGGGGAACCTGGAGATCGATCTCGCCGACGGCAGGTCCCATGCCGAGATCGACGGCCGGCCGGCCCCGCTGGACGTCGCCAGGCTCGACCTGGAGAGGGGCGACTTCGGTCTCTCCGCCGTCATCTGGCAGGTCGACCCCGTGGCGCAGGTCTCGGTCGACAATCTCCTGTGGTTCAACCGGGCGGCAAGCGGCGCGATCAGCATCACGGCCGAGAACCGGCACACACCGTTGACGATGATCCCGGCAAGGCAGCTCCCGGATGATGTGGCTGGGGTCACAGCGCCGAAGTGAGTTCCGTCATTGCCCTGGCTCCCAAGCTGGTACACAATTGGCATGTCGCCACCAGGCAAGGATGGATCGCTGTCAACGGCGCGACGGCGAGCCACGGATTTGACCCCAGCATCCAGTCTCGTATAGAGTACGCCTACCCAAAAGGAGTCCCGCTATGAGGGCTAGAAAAGCTGCGTGGATCGCTTTGTTGCTCGCCGTGTGCGCTTCGGTTCCCGCGTGGGCCGGCGGGCCCTTTCAGTACTTTGCCGTGACTCCGTGCCGGGTCTTCGACACCCGGACCACGGGACCACAGACCAACGGCAGCCCTTTGAACGGCGGCCCTTCCGTCTTCTTCAGGATCCAGGGCTATTGCGGCATTCCCAACGGCGCCCAGGCGGTGACTCTCAACCTGACGATCGTCTCGCCGTCACGGCAGGGCGACATGCGGCTCTATCCCGCGAACGTCACCCCGCATGCGACCGATCCCTCGACGATCAACTACGACGCCGGGGAAGTGGCGCTCGCCAACGGGGCGATCGTGCCGCTGGCGCCGGTTTCCCTGTCCACGGACAAGGACCTGCAGATCGTCATCGGCATGCAGGGTCCGGGGACCGTCCACGCGATCGTCGACGTGACCGGCTACTTCCAGTAGTAGCCAGGGGCCGGTGAAGCCACGCCAGCTGCTGGCCCTGCTCGGGGCCGTCGTGGCTGGCGTGGTTTTGCGTATTCCGGCGCTGTACAACGCCGCCGCGCTGCTGAACTCCGACGAAGCCGTCAACGCGCTGTTCATCCGCCACCTCGTGGCCGGGCGGGAGCTCGCCCTCCATCCGTGGGACGTCACCTATTACGGGATCGTGGAGGGGCTCCTGGCGCTCCCCTTCGCGGCGGTCCTGGGGTTCACGCCGCTCGCCTTCAAGCTGGCGGCGGTTGCCGGCCTGGTGGCGCTCCAGCTCGCCGCCTGCCGTCTCGGCTGGCTGCTCTACGGCGCGAACGAAGGCATCGCCGCCGCCCTGCTGCTGGCCGCGTTCTCTCCCCAGCTGGTGAGCTGGAGCACCCTCGCCGTGGGCGGCATCGTGCTGGTGGTCGCCTGGGGCACGCTGACCGTGTGCCGGCTGCACACCTGGCGGCGCGATCCGTCCCCATGGCGTGCGGCCGCCCTGGGTTTCATGATCGGGTTCGGCCTCTACATCCATGAGCTTTACGTCGTCTACGTGGCCGCCCTCGCCGCCTGGGCGCTGGGCGCGCTCTGGGCCTGGCGCGGCGCGACCGCCGCCGCCAACGCCGCGACTGCCGCGACCGCCCCGACTGTCGGGGCCGCCGTGACTGCCGCGGCCGCCCCGGCTGCCGCGACCGCCGTGACGAATCGCCGGCCGCTGCGCACCCTGGCGTTCGTTGGCGCGGGACTGGCCGTGGGGGCGATCCCGATCGCCGTGCCGCTGCTGCACGGCGCGCACGGCTCCAAGGTCCCCCTCTACCGGCTGGCAAGCCTCGAGGTCATGGCCGCCAACCTGCGCCTCCTGGCCGGCGAGTGCGTGCCGGCGTTGTTCGGCGTCCACGCCGGCGGGCACCGGCGGGTGCTGGCCTGGGAGGTCGGCCCCTCGTGGCCGGGCGCCGAGGTCGCCGGGGCGCTGCTGCTCGCCGCCTACGCCGCCGCCTGGCTGTGGGGCGTCCGGTCGGCGCTGCGCCGCCGATCCCTCGCCGGTGCCGAGGGGCTGCTGGTGCTGCTCGTGCCGGTCACGGCCCTGCTCTTCATCGCCAGCCCCAATGCGCGATCGGTCCTGTCGTTCCACTACCTGCTGCCGTGGCTCACCAGCCTGTCCGTCTTCGCCGGCGCCGCGCTGGTCGGGGTGGCCAGGCGCTCGCGGCCCGCGGCGGCGGCCCTGGCGCTGCTGCTGGTGGCGCTGCCGGCGTGCCAGATCGCCGCCTGGTATCGCGGCGGCGGTCTCCTCGACGAGCACCTGCGGCTGGTACGGCTGCGGGTGCCGCTGGCCGAGGTTGCCGCCTATCTCGAGGGCCAGGGCATCCGGGGCGCCTATGGCTGGTACTGGGTCGCCTACAAGGCGACGATGCTGGCCGGCGAGCGCCTCATCGTGGCGCCGCTGGACGATTGGGACCGCTACCCGCCCTATACCCGGTCCGTCGGGCGGCTGAGCCGTGTGGCGTACATCTTCGAGGTCGACTTCGACAGAATGAGGGCGATCGAGAGCGAGCAGGCGCGGCGGCGGCTGGCCGATTTTCGCAACCGCCTGGAAAGCGCCGGAGCCACCTGCCAGGAGAAGCGCATCGGCCCTTATCTCATCCTCTACGGGCGCGGCGGCGAACGGCTCCTGCCCGCGGGCGAGGCCGCCCCGGTGCCGCTCCGCGCCGCCCGGGCGGAGGTGGCGCTGGGGCCGGTGCCGGCGCGGGCCGGGGTGGGGGAGTGGCTGCGCATCCCGGTCCGCTTCACCAACCGCAGCGATGCGGCGTGGTCGGCGGCCGGCATGCCGCTCGCCGCCGGCAGCCTGCGGGTCACCGCCGCCTACCGCTGGTTCGACCCGAGCGGCCGCGCCGCCGTCGAGTACGGCGAGCGGTCGCTGCTGCCGGGAGATGTCGCTGTCGGCGAGGCGATGCCGATGGTCGTGCGCGTGCTGACGCCGGCCCGGCCCGGCCCCTACGACCTCGAGATCACGCTGGTGCAGGACGGCGTCGCCTGGTTCGACCAGGCCACCGGCAGCGCCAGCCAGCGGCGGCGGGTCGCGGTCGGCGGGCCGGCCGCCGGCCCGAGCGGCCCGGGCGCTCCGGGCGCTCCGCCAGCGACGCCGCGGTAGCCGGAGTCAACGGGGGGCGCCGGCGCCGCCGGCGTGACGCCGGAGTAGAATGTCACGTGGGTGTCACCGGCCGCGGGCGCGGAAGGCCCCGCGGGTTTCGCCAACAGGAGCTTGCCGATGAAGCCACCAGACATCGTTCAATTGACACCGGGCAAGCGGGTGCTCTTCCTCACCAAGGACCCGGAGCTCATTCGCCGGCAGCTGCGCGGCGAGCTCGATCTGCGCATGGAGCAGCTGACGGTCGAAGAGCTGCTCGACGACATCAACACCGACGCCATGACGCCGGCCTGGGTGTGCTTCAGCCACCGGCCCGAGGACATCGCCCGCGACGCCTACGCCGGCCTGATCGTCGACGGCAAGCGCCTGTTCGAGCGCGACGCGCTGCGCAACGGCAACTTCGAGGTGATCGTTTCGGGCCACCGCAAAGGGGTGGGCAGCTCGCGCGAGACGGCGGTGCAGGCGGAGAAGTGGTCGGGCATCCGCATCGCCATCGCCGCCTCCTTCGCGCCCATCCACGCCCGCAACAACATCAGCCAGGGCGTGCTGATGGGCGATCACGAGCAGCTCCGCCGGCTGCAGGCCGGAGACGGCATCCCGCTCGCCGACTTCTACTCCGCCTACGATCCGATCACCCGCATCGTGGTGCAGCAGGGTGGGCTGTTCCCGTTCTCGAAGGCGCTGGCCGCGGGCGAGATCGAGCTGCCGCGCCCGGATACCGGCGCGCGGCCGATGACCATGGCCGAAAAGCTGCTCGCGCGCCACCTGCTGGCTGGCGCCGGCGGCGGCGCCGCCGGGGATGGGGTGGGCGCCGCGGACGAGGGGAACGGCGCGGGCGGCGCAGGCGAGCGGAGCTACGTCAAGCCGGGGGACGCGGTGGTGGTGAGCGTGGACGACGGCTACTCGCACGAGTTCACCACCGCCCAGGTGCACTATTTCCTCGAGCAGGAGCACGGCGCCGGCTACCGCATCGAGAACCCGGCGCGCTTCGCGGTCTTCGAGGACCACCTGATCTATGCCGACGAGGTGCCGAAGATGCGGCCCTTCGCCGAAAAGATCGAGACCCTGCGCGAGCTGCAGCGGCAGTTCCAGGCCCACACCGGGGTGCGCAACTTCGCCGCCGTCTCCGGCCTCTCTCCCGGCATCTGCCACGAGGTGGCGCGCGAGGCGCTGGTCGAGCCCGGCGACTTCGTCCAGGCGACCGACAGCCACACCTGCATGGGCGGCGTCAACAACGCCCTCGCCTGGGGCGTCGGCGCCACCGAGTACGCCGACCTGATCCATTCCGGGTTCACGCAGGTCGAGGTGCCGGAATCGATCCGTTTCGAGCTGCAGGGAAAGCTGGGGCCGGGGGTCACCGCCAAGGACGCGATGCTGTACATCCTGCTCGAGTACGCCAAGCGCGAGCTGACGCTCGACCGGGTGATGGAATTCACCGGCCCGGGGGTCTCGACGCTGTCGATGGACGAGCGCGCCACGCTCACCAACATGGCCACGGAATGCAGCGCCAAGACCGCCATCGTCATCGCCGACGAGGAGACCTACCGCTGGCTTGCGGAGTGGCGGCCGGACGCCGGCGAGGAGACCCGGGCGCGCTGGCGGCGGCGGGCGGTCGCGCCCGACCCGGGCGCCGTCTACGCCGGCGGCATCCATACCATCGACCTGTCGGCGCTGCGGCCGATGGTGGCCCATCCGGGCGACCCCGACCGCGGCATCCCGTCGGACCCGACCAACGGCGCCTGGATCGACGACATCGGCGACGTCGCGATCGACATCGCCTATGGCGGCAGCTGCACCGCCGGCAAGATCGACGACCTGATCTTCTATCACCAGGTGGTCAAGGAGGCGGTCGACGCCGGCCTGCGGGTCGCAGAAGGGGTGCGCTTCCTCATCCAGTGCGGCTCGCAGGCGGTCGAGCAGTTCGTGCGCGACAACGGCCTGGCCGAGACCTTCGAGCGCGCCGGCGTCACGCTCATCCATCCCGGCTGCGGCGCCTGCATCGGCTGCGGACCCGGCGTGTCCGAGACGCCGGGAGAGGTGACCGTGTCGGCCATCAACCGCAACTACAAGGGGCGCTCCGGGCCGGGCAAGCTGTGGCTGGCCTCGCCGCTGACCGTCGCCGCCTCGGCCTTCACCGGCAAGATCACCGCCTACCGCCCCGGGATGTTCGCCGAGCTCGCCGGCCGCCAGCCGCGGCGCCCCCGGCTGCCGGTCCTCAGCCCGGCCTGAAAGGACGGAGACCTTTACTCCACCGCCAGGATCTCGGGGATCAGGCGGTCGCCCTCCACTCTCACCACCGCCACGGTCAGCGGCAGGCGAAACCGCCTGGCGCCGCAGCTCCCCGGGTTGAGCAGCAGGCACCCGCCGTGCCATTCGAGCTCCGGCCGGTGGGAGTGGCCGAAGACGATCAGCCGCGAGTCGCGGACCCAGGCCGGGGCGACGTCCTCGCGGCGATGGGTCATGCGGTAGGGCAGCCCGGCGAGCTCGCCGGCCAGCGCCGCCGGCAGGGCCGCCGCCAGCTCGCCGCCGTCGCAGTTGCCGCGCACGGCTTGCACCGGCGCCAGGCGAGCCAGGCGGACGAGGATCGGCTCCTCGCCGGTGGCGGCCTCGCCCACGTCGCCCACATCTCCGACATCGCCGGCGTGCAGCAGGAGGTCGCAGCCCGCGAGCCGGTCGAGAACGGCCGGGCGCAGCATGCCATGGGTATCCGCGAGGACGCCGACGCGCATGGGGGGAGTCTATCCGCCCGGCGCCCCGCCCGCTCGCCGGCCTGCCAGCGCGCCGGCTCGCCTCCCCCGCCAGGGTGGTGGGGCAGTCCCCACGACCCCGCCGGCAGGCCCCTGGATTGGCGGGGCGGAGGCGGATAGGATCGCGCCTGACCTGCCTTGCCACGAAGGAGGAGCCTGATGAGCCACCGAGGGAGCCATGCCCTGCGTCTTGCGGTCGTCCTGTTCGCGTGCGGCGTCGCGCTGCCGCCGCTGTCGCGCGCCGAGGGGCAGGGCAAGGGGAGCGCCGGCGAGGCTTCGCCTCCCGTGCTGGCGCTCAAGGCGGCGCGGCTGTTCGATGGCCGCTCGGACCACTGGGTGCGCGACGGCGTGGTGGTGGTGGCCGGCGGCAAGATCCAGGCGGCCGGCGCCGGGGTGGCGGTCCCGGCCGGCGCACAGACGATCGACCTGGGCGACGTCACCCTGATGCCGGGCCTGATCGACTGCCACGTGCACCTGTCGTTCGAGGCTTCCGACGACTACAACCGCGACGCCATCACCCGCCTGCGCCGCGACGTCGCGGAGTCGGCGATCCGCGCCACGGCCAACGCCCGGCACACGCTGATGGCTGGTTTCACCACCGTGCGCGACCTCGGCAGCAGCGACTTCATCGACGTCGGGTTGCGCAACGCCATCCGCGACGGCGTCATCCCGGGGCCACGGATGCTGGTCTCGGTGCACATGCTGGGGGCGCGGGGCGGGCATGCCGACGGCGCGGGCTTCGCCTACCGGCAGCTCGGCGAAGAGCCCGGCTTCGAGCGCGGCATCGCCAGCGGTCCCGACCAGTTCCGCGACGCGGTGCGGTTCGCCGTCAAGTACGGCGCCGACGTGATCAAGGTCGGCGCCACCGGCGGCGTGCTGTCGCTGTCCGACGAGGTCGATACGCCGCAGGTCACCCAGGCCGAGATGGACGCGCTGGTCGACGAGGCCCACCGCCTGCACAAGCGGGCCGCGGCGCACGCCCACGGCGTCACCGGCGCGAAGGAGGCGATCCGCGCCGGCATCGACTCGATCGAGCATGGATCGTTCCTCGACGAGGAGGGGTTGCGCATGATGAAAGAGCGCGGCACCTGGCTGGTGCCGACGCTGCTGGCAGGCGAGTACGCGAGCGGCCGGGTGGTGCCCCGCCACTATCCGCCCGAGATCGCCGCCAAGGCCGCGGCGGCCGTGGCGCAGCGCTCGGCGATGTTCCGCAACGCTCTCAGGATGGGGGTCAAGATCGCCTTCGGCACGGACTCGGCGGTCAGCCCGCACGGGCTCAATGCCAAGGAGTTCAAGCTGCTGGTCGATCATGGCATGGCGCCGGCGGCCGCCCTGCGCAGCGCGATGGACGCCGCGGCCGACCTGCTCGGCCTCCCGGGCCAGATCGGCACCCTCGAGGCGGGCAAGCAGGCGGACCTCGTCGCGGTCCCCGGCGACCCCCTGGCCGACATCAGGGTGACGGAGCGCGTCAGCTTCGTGATGAAAGGCGGCCAGATCTGGAAGACGGGAGGGGTGGAGAAGTAGTCCCGCGGCCGCAGGCTGCCAACGGCTGGGCTGATAGAGCGCGGGCGTCTAGCGGGGTGCGGCGGCGAGCGTCGCCGCGGCCGTCGCCACCGGGGCGGCGCCGCTCGCGGCCTGCTGGCTGCCCTGGCGATCGGCGGCGGCGGGATCGGGCGCCGGCCGGCGCGCGCCGGCGAAGCGGAGCTGGTAGTAAGGGCGCGAGAGCTCGCTGACGATCACGCCGTGGCGGCGGCCGGCGGCATGGAGGAAGCGCCCGTCGCCGATGTAGATGCCGACGTGGGAGATGCCGCGCTTGGAGGTGTCGCGGAAGAACACCAGGTCGCCAGGCCGCAGGTCGCTTTCGAGGACCGGCGCACCCTCGCGGAACTGCTCCGCCGCGGTGCGCGGCAACTCCAGACCCTGCTCGCCATAGACCGCTCCCACCAGGCCGGAGCAGTCCAGGCCGCGCCGCGAGGTGCCGCCCCGGCGATAGGGCGTTCCGAGGTAGGTCATGGCCTGCTCGACCAGCCGCTTCCAGCGCGCCGCGAGGCGGTCGAGGAAGGATTCGGCGTCATGCACGGAGAGCTGATACTCGATGCCGAGCTCGCCGGAGTCGAGCGGCTGCTGGCGCGCCACCGGCGGGAGGGGCGCCTGCAAGGGCGCGGCGACCGGGGGCAGCGGCTCGGCGGCGGCCTCGGTGGGGTCGAGGATCTCGGCATCGGCAAGGTCGGCCGGGGCGCTCGGGGTGATCGAGGCGCCGGGGTTGGCCGGTGCGGTCGAGATGCTGGGGGCCAGGGTGGCGGCGGCGGGGGTGGGGAGGTCGAAGAGAAGGCGCTGGGGTTGGGCGGCGGCCGGCCGGGAGGCGCCGACGGCGGCAGCGGCCGCGGCGGCCAGCAGAAGCAGCGAAGCTTTCGACGGCCGTCCAACCATCCGGGCCTCCGGTCCAACAAAGGGGCGGCAGGCGCGCTTGCACCCAGCCGCTCGATGGCCGGCTCGACCTGACCAAGCAGGTCGAGCCAAGGCGGAGCCTTCAGGAGGAGCCGCTCGACAAGCGGCTCGGCCCATTCGCAGGCGAACAGGACGCTGACAGGGTGCCCTTCATACCACCGCGGAAAAAAAGGTGTCAACCCGGTAAAAAGAAGCGCGCCGCGCATATGACATTGGGCCATGTATGGGGCTCCGATCGAGCCGGGAAGGAGATTTTTATGCCAGTAAAGCAAGGCGCCGCCAAGGCCCGCGCGGCCGGCCCGCCCGGCCGGAGCCCTTGGCGACGCTAGCGGGCCACTAGCGCTGCCCGGGACAGTCGGCAGCGGAGGGGAGCTGGCCCGGCCAGGCCGCGGCGAGCCGGTTGCGCAGCTCCTGGACGGCCTTGCCTGCAATCTGCCGCGCCGGCAGCAGGGCCGCATAGTCGCCGCCGATGACCCGAGGGGTGCCGGCCACGCCGGCCCTGGCCAGCCAGCAGGCGACCACCTTGGGGGGGCGCCCCAGTGGGGCCAGCCGCACCGGGGTTGCAACCGGCAGCCGTTCCGCCTCCTTGCGCAGGTCGTCCATCGACTCGATCGGGATGCCGCGAATCGTCTCGCCCGACAGGAAGTTGAATGAGTAGACGGACCAGTACGAGCCCACCACCACCTCCACCTTTTCCCGCTCGAGGACCGCGAGCGCCCGCTGGTCGTCGTCCGCCTCCTTCTCCCAGCCCCGGCGCGACTCGGTCCACGGCAGGGCGGTGCCCGCCACGTCGAAGACCAGCACCACGCCGGCGAGGATGAGAGCCAGGACCGGCGAGCGCCGGCCGATGGGCAGGAGGAAGAGCGCGAGCATCGCCGGCACCACGAGAGCCATCGGCAGCAGGTAGCGCACCGGCAGGAAGGGACCTTGCTCCGCGCTGGCCGCGGACACCAGGTTGATGCCGAGGGTGACGAGGAGCACGAGGGCGCAGAGCGGCCACGCCGACCTCTCGGCGCTTTCGGCGGCGGGCGCAGCGGCGCGAGAGGTGGCGGCGCGCCGCCGCGAAAGCGGCGCCACGAACAGGCAGAAGACGATCGCCGCGGCGGCGATCAGCAGCGCGGGGACGCGCAGCAGCGGCTGCAAGGGACTGGCAGGAGATGGATTGGGTGCGGCGGCGATCAGCTCGGGCAGCATCTCGACGATCAGCCGCCGGCCGGCGCCGAGCATGGCGGCGATGCCATGCACCGGCTCGACGCCGTAATTGCCTGCGAACGGCCGCTGCCGGTAGCGGAGATGGTAGGCGATCCAGGGGGAGGCCCCGAGCAGGAAGCCGAGAGCGGCGAGGGCCAGGAAGCGGGCATTGGACAGCAGGCGCGGTCGTCGCCACGCCAGCCATGCCGCCGCCGGCACCGTGCAGCCGAGAGTCAGCAACGAGGTCCACCATCCCAACCCGGCGGCGAGGCCGAAGCCGAGGAAATCGCGCCGGCCGCCGGCGCCGCGCGCCAGGCGCGCCGCCAGCCAGAGCGTCGCCGCACCGAGCAGCAACGTCTCCGGATAGCCGTTCGGCAGGGCGCTCCAGTGGCTGACGAACGCGGGCGGCACGGCGGCAAACGGCAGGGCGGCCAGGGCGAGCCGGCGGCCGAGGAGCTCGCGCAGGAAGAGGCACCACGCCGCGAGCAGCAGCAGGCCAAGCAGCAGCGTGCTGGCCGCCAGCGCGGTGCGCGACGCGCCGAAGACCAGCACGAACGGGGCGGCCACGTAGCTGGCGATCGCCCCGATGCGCTGGCTGGCGAAGAAGACCGGCAGGTGGCCGCCGGCCAGGCGAAGCGCGGTGATGCCGGTCAGCAGGCAGTCGGCGTCGCCCGGGTACCTGTAGACGGGGAAGGTCATCCCGACGCGCAGCGACGCGCCGGCGGCGGCGAGCAGGAGCGTGCTCCAGGTCCAGCGATCGCCTTGCCGCCACAGGAGCGCCAGGTAGCTCGCGACGGTCGGCCAGAATGCCATCTTGGACCACCCCTCGCGGCGATAGCGGAAATGGATCGGCGCCTCGGCGATGCGGAAGCCGGCGGCGCCGGCGCGGATCAACAGCTCGGGGAGGAAGGCGAAGCGGTCGTTCTCGTACGCCACCTCGCGCAGGACCCGCGCACGGTAGACGCGGAAGCCCGAGGTCTTGTCGTGCGCCCGCAGCCCGTACCAGAGGGTCATGAGCCGGTTCACGGCGCCGCTGAGCAGGCGCTTCCAGGGCGGAGTGCCGGTGATCTCGGCGCCGGCGACGAAGCGGGAACCGATCAGGACGTCGCAGTCCAGCTCCCGGGCGGCGGCCAGCAGGCGCGGGATCTCCTCAGGCTGGTGGTTGAGGTCGGCGTCCAGGGTCACCACGTAGTCGGCGTCTGCCGCCACGGCGGCGAAGCCGCGCCGGAACGCCGCGCCGAGGCCGGCAGGCTCGCGCCGATAGAGGATGCGCAGGGGAGCGGCCTGCCGGCCCAGCCGCTCCAGGACCTCGCGGGTGCCGTCCTCGCCCTCGACGACGAAGATGAGCTCCCAGGAGCAGTCCGGGATCGCCGCCAGGGCGGCCGCCAGGCGGCGGGTGAGGGGCTCGATGCACGCCGCCTCGTCGTAGGCGGCGACGACCACCGAGAGCTTCATGCCGCGGGCCGGTGCCGAGAGTCGCTGGCTTGCGTCATTGACTGTTTCCATCCTATCTCACGGCCCGTCGGCCCTGCCCCGGGGCGGGTGTGGGGATAGAGTTGCAGGGTGCGCGCGATGGTGCTCGAACGGGTCGGGGAGCCGCTGCGGCCGCGCGAGATCGCGGCGCCGGCGGCGGGACCGGGGCAGGTGCTCCTGCGGGTGCATGCCTGCGGGGTCTGCCGCACCGACCTGCACGTGGTGGACGGCGAGCTGCCGGACCCCAAGCTGCCGCTGGTCATCGGCCACCAGATCGTCGGCACCGTCGCGGCCCTGGGCGAGGGCGCCAGCCGCTTCCGGATCGGCGACCGGGTCGGGGTGCCCTGGCTGGGGTGGACGGACGGCACCTGCCGCTACTGCCTTTCGGGACGCGAGAACCTGTGCGACCGCGCCCGCTTCACCGGCTACCAGCTGGACGGCGGCTACGCCGAGATGACGGCCGCCGACGAGCGTTTCTGCTTTCCCATTCCCGCCGGCTATCCCGACCTGGAAGCCGCGCCGCTGCTCTGCGCCGGGCTGATCGGCTTCCGCGCCCTGCGGCTGGCTGGGACGCCGCGGGAGGCCGAGCGGCTGGGCTTCTACGGTTTCGGCGCCGCGGCCCACATCCTCGTCCAGGTGGCGCGCCACCAGGGGCGCCGGGTGTTCGCCTTCACCCGCGCCGGCGACGAGGCCGGGCAGCGGTTCGCGCGCCGGCTCGGCGCCGAGTGGGCGGGAGCCGCCGGCGAGGCGCCGCCCGAGCCCCTCGACGCGGCGCTCATCTTCGCGCCCGCCGGCGAGCTGGTGCCGGCCGCCCTGCGCGCGGTGGCGAAAGGCGGCACGGTGGTCTGCGCCGGCATCCACATGAGCGACATCCCGGCGTTTCCCTACGACATCCTGTGGGGCGAGCGGGTGGTGCGCTCGGTGGCCAACCTCACCCGGCGCGACGGCGAGGAGTTCCTGGCACTCGCCCCGACGGTGCCCATCCACAGCGAGGTCACCGTCTTCCCCCTCGCCGAGGCCAACGCCGCTCTCGCGGCCTTGCGCGCCGGCAGCTTCCAGGGTGCCGCGGTGATCGCCGTCGAAGAGTCCTGACAACCGCGCGGCGTGTGGGGACGCGCCGGTCGCCGGCCGATGAGCGCCGCACGCAGATCGATCGCCCGCAGGACCCAGAGTTTAAGTTAACGGAGTAGTCGTTGTGGCTGTTGCCAGTTACGACGAGGGAACGGCTCCGGCTGAAGAGAGGGCCGTCTGCAGGGCGCGGCTGCGAGAGGAGGTCGCTGGGTCCGACAAGTCCGCGAGGAAGATCTAATTTCTGTGCTGTAGGAAAAATGTGATTGTGGCTGAAAAATTTATTCCTGAACAGTAAGGATATGAGGCGTGTGGATATGGCATCGCCGACGCAAGAGGGCGCCGCCAGCGGAAAATGCGATAGGGTGATGAGGTATGCGAATCCCGCCATACACCACCCGCGGGAATATAAAAAGCGAGCAGGCTTAAAAAGCTTGTGAAGGAGTTTTAATTTTAGTTACGCTGGCACGGTTATTCCGAGAGAAAACAACGCTAAACTTAAAAAGTTCTATCGAACAGGCATTAAGATCAATGATCAAATAGGCTTGCGCCGGCCTCTGCAACAGGAATAATGTTTGTTTAGTACGCTTTTCCGAATCATCGCAGGTAGCACGGTGATGGCTCCATCCTTCGCACGTTATCTGCTTCCCGGCCAGAGATTCAGTGGTGGCTGGCCAGGAGGCTTCACCCGATGGCGCCCACCCGCCGCTAAACTCGAAGGAGGGACGTCGTGCACCTCAGGCCCAAGCGCAGCGCAGTCCTTTTCCTCGGCCTCCTGGCGGCGGCCAGCTTGCCGGCGACGTCGCAGGTCATCGCCGGCGATCTGGTCTTTACCAGCGTCAAGCCTTGCCGGGTCTTCGATACGCGGACCGTGGGGCCGCAGACCAACGGCAATCCGCTATCGGCCGGACCGTCCCACTTCTTCCGCATCCAGGGCAATTGCAGCATCCCCAACGGCGCCGAGGCGATGGTCGCCAACTTGACGATCGTGTTTCCGTCCAGGGCGGGCGACATGCGCCTCTATCCCGCCAACGTCACGCCCGGTCTGAACGACCCCTCGACGATCAACTACGACGTCGCCGAGGTGGTGATCGCCAACGGCGCGGTCGTGCCGCTCGCTCCCGTCACCCTGGCAACGGACACCGACCTGCAAATCGTCATCGGAATGCAGGGCTCCGGAACGGTCCACGCGATCATCGACGTCACCGGCTACTACAGCGTCGGGCCGACGGGTCCCAGCGGCCCCTCCGGCCCCTCCGGGCCCTCGGGACCCTCGGGTCCTTCCGGCCCCTCCGGCCCATCAGGCCCCCAGGGTGACCCGGGGACGTCGGGTGGCTCCGGTCCCTCCGGTCCTTCCGGCCCGTCGGGGCCGAGCGGGCCGACGGGGCCGGTGGGGATCAACTGGCAGCAGACCTGGTCGGGCTCGACCTCCTACAACGTCGACGATGCCGTGCAATACCTGGGCTCGAGCTACATCAGCCTGATTGCCTCGAACATGGGCAACACGCCTGGCGACCCGACCACCACCGAGGGCGTCGCCGGCAGCAGCTGCGGCAGCGGCTGCGAGTGGTCGCTGGTGGCAGCGCTGGGAGCCTCCGGCCCCTCGGGCCCCTCCGGTCCCTCGGGTCCTTCCGGCCCTTCCGGACCTTCGGGCCCCTCCGGCCCCTCGGGTCCGCTGGGCCCCTCCGGTCCTTCGGGTCCGTCCGGTCCCTCCGGTCCGTCGGGTCCGAGCGGTCCGTCGGGTCTCGTCAGCTGGCAGCAGACATGGTCGAGTGGGACCACCTACAACCTGAACGACGGAGTGCAACACCAGGGGTCGGGCTTCATCAGCCTGGTCGCCTCGAACCTGGGCAACACGCCAGGCGCGCCGAGCACCACCCAGGGCGTCACCGGGAGCACGTGCGGAACGGGCTGCGAATGGTCGCTCATCGCGCAGGCCACCTTCGGCTTGACCGGCACGACGAACAACGGGGGCAACGCCACCTTGAGCGACGGCCGGGTCCTGGCGACGAGCGTCTGCGTCTGCGGCTACACCGGCGGCGCGGATCGAACGTCGCCGCTCAGCGCGACCGTCGCCGCCGGCAGCTGCACGGCCCACGGCGACAAGAACGTCGGCGTCGCTTGCATCGTCACCAACAACTGACCTGTCGACAGCTCACTCGCCGTTCCGGTCCCGCTCGCGCGGGGCCGGGGCGGCCCGGTTCTTCGTGGCGGCTCGCCGTGGATCAGGCCGCTTGCCGGCGGGGTCCGGAGGCCGGCGCCAGGCGCGCGGCGCCGCCAGGCAGAGCAACGGCGCCGCCACGCCCAGCAGGAAAAGTCCCAGCTTGAGACGGCTCGGGCGGTAGCGGAAGGCGATGTGGTGGCGGCCGCCGCCGACGGCCACCGCGACGAAGCCCGGCGTCACCTGCAGGGTGGGCGTGGGCTTGCCGTCCACCTCGGCCCGCCAGGAGGGATGGAACGTCTCCTTGAGGACGACCACCGCCGGGGCGCCGGGGTCGACCTCGGCCGTCCAGTCGTCGCCGTCGCGCCGGACGTCGCGGACCTCGCCCGGGGGCGCCGCGGCGAGCCGGCTGGCCTCGGGCAGCAGGTCCCATCGCCGCAGGACGGGCAGGCCGCGGCGCTCGCCCGGCCGGAGGTCGATCTCGCCATAGACCCGTGCCGCCGGCAGCCCGCTCTCGAGCCAGGCGGAGGCGATCCCGTAGACCTCGTCGCGCCGCCCGGCGAAGACGAACCCCAGGGCGCCGAGGCCGATCCTGCCCGACGAAGGCCCGCCGTAGACCTGGAAGCGGCCGCACGAGGCCAGGGGTTGCAGGAATGGGGGCGGCGTGCGGCGGCTGTCCATGACCACGTAGCGCACGTCCAGGGCGTCGTAGGCCGCCGGGCGGTCCTCGTCGAACTCGACCATGACGTCCGAGGGCAGCGACATGGCATGGAAGAGATAGGCCACCGCGTCCAGCCGCCAAAGGCTCAGCAGGTCGAAGACCCGCACCTCGCCGATCTTGAACCTGCCGCCCCAGCGCGCCGCCAGGCCAGGGTAGATACGGCCGGGCTGCGCCTCCTGCAGCTCGGCGAGGCGCCGGTGGAGCGCCGCCACGTCAGGGGCCGCGGCCGTCAAGGCGGCTTCGCTGGCACGCAGCCAGACGAGGCCCTGGTGGACGTAGCGGATGCGCTCGCCGGCCGCCGGCGCCAGCAGCAGCAGGGCCGCGGCCAGGACGGCCCATCGCCACGCTCCCCGCCGGCGCTCCGCCAGGCGGGCGGCCCCCCGCCCGAGCGCCAGCCCGGCAAGCAGGATGCCGAAAAGGTGCACGCCGCCGATCAGGCGATGCAGCGGAACGTCAGCCGTGATGCCGAGAGCGTAGAGGGAGGCGCCCCAGGTGGGGCGGCCGAAGTAGAGCGCCAGCCAGGCGAGGAACCCAAAGCCGACGAAACGCTCGCCACGGGCCGCTCCCCGGCGCAAGGCGAGGACCAGGCCGGCGGCGAGGAGGGCGGTCAGGACCGGCAGGCGCCCGTGGTCGAACAGCTCGCCGCCGCCGAGACGCTCCAGCACCTGCCGGGCCCCGAACGAGTCCCACTTCCACGTGGGCTCCCAGCGCGAGCGATTGATGGCCGCCGCGTCGAGCAGCATCGGCACGACGAAGAAGGCAACCATCGCCCCGGCGAGACCCAGGACCGGCGCGGCGCGGCGGAGGACCGTCCGCGGGCCCACCGAGCGCAGGAGCAGGCCGGCGGCGAGGGCGAGGCTCAGGACGGCAATGTAGCCGTAGATGGCGTGGCCAAGGAAGGTGAGGGCGAGCAGCGCCGCGGCGGCGAGCGCGCCGGCGCGCCCGCGCAGCGCCGCCCACGAGCGTCCGATCGCCAGCGGCAGCAGGCAGCTGGCCCATAGCTGGGTGTAGAGGCCGGTGCCGCGCCACAGGTAGGAGCCGTAGTCGAGGCCGAACAGGCCGTCGGTCGCGACCAGCGGCGCGACCAGGGCGGCGCCGAGCGCCGCGGCGTCGTCGAGCTCCAACCAGCGCGCGCCGAGGTAGACGCAGAGCGGAAAGGCGAGCAGGAGCAGCAGCTTCAGCGCCTGGTACAGCGCGATGAAGCGCGCCTCCGGGGCGAAGCAGCCGAGCGCCCCGGTGACCAGGGGGGCGAGCGGCTGGTAGGCGTGGAGGAGCGGGTAACCGAGCGACCAGTACGAGAACCAGGGATCAAGTGCGCTGGCCGGGCGGCGCTGCAGGACCTCGCGAACGTGGAGCGCCGTGGCGATGTGGAAAGCGTCGTCGTTGAGTGGAGTGACGGGGCGTGCCAGCTCGGGCAGGAGGAGCCAGCCCTGGAACGCAACCGTCGCGGCCAGGACGAGCCACCGCCAGCGGCTCGCCTCGAGCCCGATGGAGCGGGACGGCGACAGGCTGCCTTTCATCGCTCTTCGAGCACCCGGACCCGCCAGTCGTGCGCCCGCGTCGAGCCGGCCCCTCCGGAGGGCTGGGTTCGCTCAGCAGTCGCCGACCCGCTTGGACTTGAAGTGCTGGGTCATCGTCATCGGCCCGTTGCCGTGGCCGGGGACCGAGATCTTGGTCGTGCCCTCGTAGGTGGTGCCGCCGAAGACCAGCTCGGAGGTGCCGCTGGCGCCGCTGTCGCAGGTGAAGCTGTAGGAGAGCTTGTCACTCTCGAACTTGACGTCCGCGACCTTGCACTTGCTCTTGGAATTCGTCTGCATGCTGTCGGCGAGGGATTGGTTGTCCTTGACCTGGTCCGCCTTGATGCAGTGGGTGGTGGTGATCGGCGGGCGCGCCGGCATGCCCGCCGGCATGCCCGCCATCTCCATGGTCATCGAGGTCTCCCAGCTCCCGGGCTGCAGGTTGGGGTGATCGGCGGCGTTGGCGATGCCGGTGGCGGCGCCCGCGGACAGGGCCGCGATGATCGCCGAGGTGCAGAGCAGGGTCTTCGAGGTCCGCGCGGCTTGGCTCATGAGGTCCCCCTTTTCTTCCTGTCGGGTCGTGGTTCGGGAAGCGGAACGGGCGGAGTTTAGGAGATCGGGGGCCGTGGCGGCAACTGCGCTCCCGCCTGTGGGAGAATGCGGTGGATCATGGAACCGCGACTTCGCTGGCTTGCCGCAGCTGCCGTGGCCGTCGCGGCGCTGTCGGCGCTGGTGCTGGTGGCATCGGCGGTGGGCGCCCGGGTGGGGCTGTGGACGCCGCGCGCCGCCATCGGCGCCCTGCGCTGGTGCGCCCTGCTGGCGATGCTCGGCGCGGCGCTCTCGGCGATCGCGCTGGTGCTGGCGCGGCTCGGCGGCGGCGAGGGCGGCCGCGACGGTGGTTGGGCGATGGGACCGGGAGCGCTCGCCGGGGCGCTGCTGGTATGCCTGGCGGTGTTCTCGGTACCATGGCTGACGATGCAGAGGGCGCGCAGCGTGCCGTTCATCCACGACATCACGACCGACACAGCGGACCCGCCGGCGTTCGTCGCCGTGCTGCCGCTCCGGGCAGGGGCTCCCAACTCCGCGGCCTACGGCGGCCCCGAGGTCGCCGCCGCGCAGGCCAGGGGATATCCCGACATCGCGCCACGCTATCTCGCCGCCCCGCCGGCCCAGGCGTTCGAGCAGGCGCTGGCCGCGGCGCGCGCCATGGGCTGGACGATCGTGGCCGCGGAGCCGGCCGCCGGCCGCATCGAAGCCACGGCGACCACCCGGTGGCTCGGCTTCAAGGACGACGTCGTGGTGCGCATCCGG
The DNA here is from genome assembly GCA_035544375.1 of Thermoanaerobaculia bacterium. Taxonomy (GTDB): domain Bacteria; phylum Acidobacteriota; class Thermoanaerobaculia; order Multivoradales; family UBA5704; genus JASLEW01. The sequence continues at coordinate 7,507 of DATKFK010001020.1, read as the reverse complement.
CCCGACGCCTCGGGCAGCCGGATCGACGTGCGTTCGTGCTCCCGCGTGGGCATGAGCGACCTGGGCACCAACGCCCGCCGCATCCGCGAGTACCTGCGGCTGCTGCACTGAGCCGCAGGGAGCGCCACGCAGCGCGGCAAGGGCCACCGCGGAGCCCTTGGGGCCGGGCGGAACGGTGGCGCCGCTGATCTACAGGATCGGCGACAGCATCCGGGCCAGGCGGTCGCCGGCGCGGTGGAGCAGCGGGCGGCGGCGCCAGGCGGGGAGGGTGATCTCGGCGGCATTGGCGAGGTCGCCGGCGAAGGACTCCTCGAGGCGGGCGGCGAAGGGGGCATCGAAGACCACCAGGTTGCACTCGGCGTTGAACAGGAAGGAACGGAAGTCGAGGTTGGTGGACCCGACGACGGAGAGATAGCCGTCGGCGACCAGGGACTTGGCGTGGAGGACGGCGGCGCCGTACTCGAAGATGCGGACGCCGAGGCGCAGGAGATCGCCGAAGTAGCCGTGGCCGGCATGGCGGACGATCGGCACGTCGGAGCGGCCGGGGAGGAGGAGGCGGACATCGACGCCGCGGCGGGCGGCGCCGGCCAGGGTGCGGACGGCGGTGTGGCCGGGGGCGAAGTAGGCGTTGGTGATCCACAGGCGCTCGCGGGCGGCGGCGGCGATGGCCACCAGCGAGGCCGCGGCCTCGCGGTTGCCGCGCAGCGGCCGCGCATCCAGCACCAGGACCCGCGCGCCCGGAAGGTCCGGCGCCACGGTGAGCGGCGGCAGGTCGATCGGCTCGCCGCCGGCGTACTCCCAGCCCTCGTTGAAGACGATGGCCATCGTCCAGGCGGCGGGACCGGTCACGCGCACGTGGGTGTCCCGCCACGGCCCGCCGGGGGCGCTCGGCGAGCCATACTCGACGCCGATGTTCATGCCGCCGGTGAAACCGACGTTGCGGTCCACGACCAGCAGCTTGCGATGATCGCGGAAGGGCTGGTACCACAGGTGCTTGAACAGGGGATTGAAGAGGTGGGCGTCGACGCCGCGCCGGGCCATGTCGCGCCAGAAATCGGCGCGGGTCGCGAGCGAACCGAGCGCGTCGGCCAGCACCCGCACCGCGACTCCCCGGCGCGCCGCCGCCGCCAGCTCGTCGAGCATGCCGCGGCCGACCGCGTCGTCCTTGAAGATGTACGACTCGAGCAGGACCTCCTGGCGGGCGGCGGCGACGGCCTGGAACATGGCGGCGAAGGCGGCTTCGCCGGTGTGGTAGAGCTCGAGCTGGTTGCCGGGGTGAACGGGCTTCGTCTCGACGCGGCGCAGCAGCGTCTCGAGCCCGGGGCCGCGCACCCCGGTGGGCAGGGCGGCCGCCAGGCGGCCGATGCGGCGGGCGGTCAGCTCCGGCGGCAGGCGGTGATCGACGCCGGGCCGCAGCATGGGCCTCAGGCGGCGCAGGCGGCGGAGGACTCGCCGCGAGGCGAAGGCGCGCGGGCCGGGAGCGTGCGGCAAGACTGCCCGCCCCTCAGTCCCAAAGACGGTCGATGCGCCGGCGGGCGATGGCCTGGGCGGCGGTGCGGCCCAGCAGCCGGACGCCTTCGCCAAGCGATGCGAAGCGCTCGTCGCGGGTCAGGCCGCGGCGGTAGCGGTAGAAGATCTGCTGGGCGATGACGGCGATCTTGAGCAGGCCGAAGACGTAGTAGAACAGGATCTCGGAGGCGTCGCGGCCGGTCCTGCCGCAGTAACGCTCGACGACCTCGATCCGCGACAGGTTGCCGGGCAGGGCGGTGAGGCCGCCCGGCAGGAGCCGCAACGCCTCGCCGTCGCCGGGGTCGAGCCAGTAGCCGAGGCTGGTGCCGAGGTCCATCAGCGGGTCGCCGACCGTCGCCATCTCCCAGTCGAGGACGGCGACGACGGCGCCGAGATCGGCGGTGAGCACCAGGTTGTCGAGCTTGAAGTCGTTGTGGATCAGCGTCGCCGCCGCTTCCTCCTCGGCCGGCGGCCGCCGCGGCAGGTGATCGGCGAGCCAGGCCGCGGCGCGATCGACGTCCGGCGCCGGATCGGTCGCGGCGCGCTGCCAGCGCTCGGTCCAGCCGCTCACCTGGCGGGCGGCGTAGCCGGCGGGCCGGCCGAGGTCCGCGAGCCCGGCTGCCGCGACGTCGATCGCATGCAGCTCGGCGAGCGCTTCGACCGTCGCCTCGCTGACGGCGCGCAGGCGCTCGGGAGGCGGCACCGGGCCGCCGGCCGGCAGCCCGCGGAGCCCGCGAAGGATAACGCCGTCGATCCGTTCCATGAGGAAGAACGGCGCGCCGATGATAGCCGGGTCGTCGCAGGCGGCGAGCGCCCGCGGCGCCTTGGGGTAGCGCCCGGCGAGGCGCGACAGCACGCGGTGCTCGCGGCCCATGTCGTGCGCGGTCTTGACGCTGGCCCCGAGCGGCGGCCGGCGCAGCACCAGCTCGCGGCCGTCCCAGCGCAGCAGGTAGGTGAGGTTGGTATGCCCGCCGGGATACTGCTCGACGGTCAGCGCCGCCGATGGGGACGCCGGGGCAGCCGGGGAAGCGGGGGACGCCGGGGGCGCGGCCGATCCGGGGAGGTGGTCGCGCAGCCAGGCGGCCAGCGGCCCGACCGGCAGCTCCTCGCCCGGGCGCACCGGGCGCGGCCGGTCGGGCGCCGCGAAGGAGACCGGCGAGGCAGCCGGAGGCCCGCTCAAGCGCCGGGCCCCCCGCGGGCATAGGCGGCGAGGATGCGCCGCGCGACGGCGGTCTTGTGCACCTCGTCGGGGCCGTCGTAGATGCGCGCACCGCGCTCGTGGCGCCACCAGAAGGCGAGCGGCGTGCCGTCGAGCAGGCCGGCGGCGCCGTGCGTCTGCAGCGCGTGGTCGAGAACGCGCTGCATCACGCCGGCGACGTGGAACTTGATCAGCGAGACGTCGTCGCGCGCCGCCGCGGCGCCCTCGCGCTCGATGCGCTCCGCGGTGCGCAGCACCAGCAGGCGGGAAGCGTCGATGTCGGCGCGGCTCTCGGCCACCCAGGCCTGCACCAGCTGGCGAGAGGCGAGGGTCTCGCCCGGGGACAGCTCGCGCGTCACCGCCCGCCGGCACATCAGGTCGAAGGCCCGCTCGCAGATGCCGATCCAGCGCATGCAATGGTGGATGCGGCCGGGCCCCAGCCGCTCCTGGGCGAGCGCGAAGCCGCCGCCTTCGGCGCCGATGCGGTGGCCCAGAGGCACGCGGACGCCGCGCAGCCGCACCTCGCCATGGCTGGCCCAGCCGCCGCCGGCCTCGCCCATCACCGGCAGGTTGCGCACCAGCTCGTACCCCGGCGTGCCGGCAGGCACCACCAGCATGCTGGCGCGGGCGTGCGGCGCGGCGGCGGCGTCGGTGACGGCCATCACGATGCAGAAGGCGGCGCCGTCGGCGCCGGAGGTGAACCACTTGTGTCCGTCGATGACGTAGTCGCCGCAGTCGCGGCGGGCCGTGGTCGCCATCCAGACAGGGTTCGAGCCCGGCAGCTCGGGTTCGGTCATGCCGAAGCAGCTGCGCAGCTCGCCGCGCGCCAGCGGCCCCAGCCAACGCTCGCGCTGTTCGCCGGTGCCGTGCCGCAGCAGCAGCTCCATGTTGCCGGCGTCCGGAGCCTGGCAGTTGCAGAGGTAGTGGCCGAGCGGGCTCCAGCCGAGGATCTCGCCGACCCTGGCCAGCTCGGGCAGGCTGAGCCCGGCGCCGCCCCAGGCGCGCGGCAGGTGCGGCGCGAAGAGCCCCAGGGCGCGGATACGGGCGCGCAACGCGAGCAGGCGCGGCTCGACGGCCTGGAAGCCGCCGCGGAGCATTTCCGGTTCGAGCGGCACGACCTCGCCGGCGATCAGGCGGCGCAGCTCCGAGAGCCGCGGCTCGAGGCTGTCCGAAGGCTCGGGTTGCACGTGCGGTTGCGGTCCCTCCGCTTTTCTGGCCGCCGTCATTCTATGCCGGGCGCCGGGCGCCATGGCTGGCCACGAGGCCCGCCGCTGAATGAAACCGGCCGCCAAATAAAAAAGGGTGCCGCGACTGCGACACCCGGATGGGGACCACTGTGGACCAGCAGGAAAGAGCGGTGGAGCGGCGCTTAGCCCGAGGTCTTCTGCGCGTAGCGCACGAAGTAGCCGTCGGCCCAGACGATGTCGCGGTCGTAGTCGGTCGGGTCGAAGCCGGTCACGGTGTAGTCGGGCGAGCCGGCGTCGGCCTTGCCGTCGCGGCCGTAGCTGAGGATCGCCATGATGTTGACGCCGCCCAGCGGGTTGCTGTAGTTCATGTAGTACGAGTACTGGTGCTTCCAGCCGTCGAGCAGCGGGATGGACTGGATGTACTGCGATACCAGGCAGGTGCCCAGGTCGGTGGAATTGGTCGACTGGAAGTTGGCCAGGTTGACGTCGCCGGTGGCGGCGGCGCCGGCGGCGGCGGCACCCGCCTGGTCGGTCAGCCAGGAGAACATGGCCGTGCCGAGGTTGCGGACGTCGGCCTCGGTGCGCTTCTGCTTCGACTTCTGCAGTGCGTCGAGGAAGTTGGGAATCAACAGCGCGGCGATGATGCCGATGATCGCGACCACGATCAGCAGCTCGATCAGGGTGAAGCCCTTCTGGCGGTTACGAAGGCGACTCAGCATATCTACGGTCCTCCTCCTCAAAGGGTATTGATTCTTCTCTATCTGCTTGCGTCCGAAAAGCTGGCTCCGGTCAGTGCATGCTTGGTGCCAGGCCCCGGGGGAGCGGAAAACGCAGCCTCTATCGTCGGTGATGCGGGCCTGGATGCGGCCCGGGCTGTCGAAATTTGACACCCGTTTTTGGCACAAAACGTCAACTTTCGGCGGAAATACCTCGAAGTGCGATGGATCGCGGCCAGGACATCCGCCCGCGAGATACGATCGGCTCGCGATGAGGGCGATCGTCCTGCGTGGTATCGGCAGCGTGGAGCTCGCCGAGCGGCCGGAGCCGCGGCTGGAGCAGCCGGGAGACGCGCTGGTGCGGGTGACGACCGCGGCGATCTGTGGCTCGGACCTGCACGTCGTCGAGGGACGGGACCGCGGCGTGCGGCCGGGCACCATCCTCGGGCATGAGCTCGTCGGCGTGGTCGAGGCGCTGGCGGGCGAGGTCCCCGGGCTGGCCGCCGGCGATCGCGTGCTGGCGCCGTTCACGGTGAGCTGCGGCGAGTGCTTCTTCTGCCGGCGCGGCTTGACCGCGCGGTGCGTGCGCTCGCAGTGCTTCGGCTTCGTCGACGACCGCGGCGAGGGTCTCGAAGGGGCGCAGGCCGAGCTGGTGCGCGTGCCGCTCGCCGCATCGACGTTGCTGCGGGTCCCGGCGGCGAGGCCCGACGGCACGGCGGTGGCCGACGAGGACGTGCTCTTCCTGGGGGACGTCTTCTCGACCGCGGTCGCCTGCGCCGAGGGCGCCGCCTTCGCGGCGGGAGACACGGTGGCGGTGATCGGCTGCGGCCCGATCGGGCTGCTCTCGGTGGTCGCGGCGCGGTGGTTGGGAGCCGGCGCCGTGGTGGCCGTCGACAGCATCGACTACCGGCTGGACAAGGCGGCGGCGCTGGGTGCGACGGTGGTGAACCTGGGGCGCGATGGCGGGGCGGGCGCCTTGTCGCGGGTGCTCGCCGAGCTGACCGAGGGACGCGGCGCCGACGCGGCGCTCGAAGCGGTGGGCACCGCGGCGGCGCTCGACCTGGCGCTGCAGGCGGTGCGGCCCGGCGGCGTGGTGTCGGTCGCCGGCTATCACACCGCCGACGTCTTCGCGCTGCCCGTTCACGCCGCCTACGCCAAGAACCTGACCCTGCGGTTTGGCCGCTGCAGCGCGCGGGCGATGATGGAACGGTTGTTGCCGCGGGTGCTGGCGGAGCGGCTGCCGCTGACCGAGATCATCAGCCATGTGCTGCCGCTGCGCGACGGGCCGCGCGGCTACGAGCTGTTCGGGCGCCGTCAGGACGCGGCCATCAAGGTGCTGCTCAAACCCGGAGAATGAGGCGCGCGCCGCCGCGCCTCGGGCGCGGCGGCGGCGGGGCGCCAGCCTCCTGGTCACGGCGGCAACGAGGAGGCTGCCTGGCGGCTAGCCGGAGGTCTTCTGCGCGTAGCGGACGAAGTAGCCGTCGGCCCAAACGATGTCGCGGTCGTAGTCGGTCGGGTCGAAACCGGTCACCGTGTAGTCGGGCGAGCCGGCGTCGGCCTTGCCGTCGCGGCCGTAGCTGAGGATCGCCATGATGTTGACGCCGCCCAGCGGGTTGCTGTAGTTCATGTAATAGGAGTATTGATGCTTCCAGCCGTCGAGCAGCGGGATGGACTGGATGTACTGCGACACCAGGCAGGTGCCCAGGTCGGTCGAGTTGGTGGAATGGAAGTTGGCCAGGTTGACGTCGCCGGTGGCGGCGGCGCCGGCGGCGGCGGCGCCCGCCTGGTCGGTCAACCACGAGAACATGGCGGTGCCGAGGTTGCGGACGTCGGCCTCGGTGCGCTTCTGCTTCGACTTCTGCAGCGCGTCGAGGAAGTTGGGAATCAACAGCGCGGCGATGATGCCGATGATCGCGACCACGATCAGCAGCTCGATGAGGGTGAAGCCCTGCTGGCGGTTGCGAAGACGCATGAGCATTTTCTCAGTCCTCCTCCCTAAGGGGACAGTGGCTCTAACGGCACTTTCCGGAGAGTTACATCCTCGCTTGTGCATTGTTGATGCCAGGCCCTGGATGCAGCGCCGAACACAGTCCGCACAGGGGTTTGCCGCGAGGCAGCCGTTGCTCGCAGCGCCGAAAAACGGCTCTTTTTCAGCAAAAAAACGTCAACTTTATATCGCGGGACGAATGAGACTTATACCAATCTTTATATCGTAGGGCCAGTGGAAATGACGTCAACTTAATATCGCAAGACGAGAGAAGGCCGCGCCAAGAGCGGGCGTCGAATGCCGGTGCGGCGGGTCTCAGGCCACCAGGCCGCGCACCAGGTGCAGGACGCGGTCGGTCACGAAGGCATCGCCGACCTGGTTCACCGGGAAGACCTCCTGCTCGCGCTTCCAGCCCCAGATGTAGTCCACCCGCAGCCGGTCGGGCTGCTCGTCGATGAGGGCGAGCTCGAGGGCGCCGCGCTTCGGCGCGCCGAGCTGGATCTGCAGGTCCAGGCGCGCGCGGCGCGGCGACAGCTCGCGCAGGCGGGTGAAATGGCCCTTGCGGTCGAGGTCGAGCATGCAGATGCGCAGCGTCGGCACCACCACCGCACGCATCAGCTCCTCGAAGCGGTAGACCTGGCGGTTGCTCTCGATCCGGCGCTCCCGCTCGCCGAAGCGGTCGAGCTCTCGCCGGCTGTCGATCGTCCCCAGCAGGGCCTGGAGCTCTCGGCGCTTGTCTTCGTCCAAGCTGGCCTCCCCGCGGCGGCCTGGACAGAGCGCCGCCGGACCGTGGCGTGATGGCGAGTATTCTATCCTGGGGGAGAAAGGGGGAACGAGGATGATCGACATCGTCGAGCGTGGTGCGGTGCGGGAGCTGCGGCTCGCGCGGCCGCCGGCCAATGCACTGTCG
>DATKFK010001019.1:0-5018 GCA_035544375.1 Thermoanaerobaculia bacterium | reverse complement strand
AGCTCGATGCGGAAGCCGCGGATCTTGACCTGGTGGTCGAGGCGGCCGAGGAAGTCGAGCTGGCCGTCGGGCAGGTGACGCACCAGGTCGCCGGTGCGGTACATCCGCTCGCCGGGGGCGGCCGCGAACGGATCGGGCACGAAGCGCTCCGCGGTCAGGTCCGGACGCCGCAGGTAGCCGCGCGCCAGCCCGACGCCGGCCACGTACAGCTCGCCAGGCACTCCCGCCGGCACCGGCCCGAGCCCGCCGTCGAGCAGGTAGATCCGCGTGTTGTCGATGGCCCGGCCGATGGTGATGCGCAGATCGGGTCCCGCCTCGGGCACCGCGGCCACCGTGCAGGCGACGCTGTACTCGGCCGGGCCGTAGTGGTTCATCAGCCGGAAGCCGGCCCGCGGGTCCGGGCCGCGGTGCAGACGGTCGCCGCCGATGATCAGCGCCCGCACCGCCAGCTCCCCCGCCGCCGCCGGCGGCTCTTCGAGCACGCCCTCGGCCAGCGGCGTCATCAGGTAGGCGAGCGTGATCCCCTGGCTCCCCCACCAGCGCATCATGCCGGCCGGCGACAGGCGCGTCTCCTCGTCGGGAATGTGCACGCTGGCGCCGGCCGCCAGGTAGGGCCACAGCTCCCAGATCGAGGCGTCGAACGCCGGGCTCGCGATCTGCGTGCCGCGGTCCTCGGGACCCACCGCATACAGGCGCTGGTGCCAGCGCACCAGGTTCATCAGGCCCGCGTGCGGGATCTCCACTCCCTTGGGACGCCCGGTCGATCCCGACGTGTAGACCACGTAGGCCAGGTTCTCCGGCGCCACCGGGGCCGCATCCTCCCGGCCGTCCAATCCGTCCAATCCGTCCCCATTGCCGGCGCCGGGCTCCTCGTCCCCGTCCGGCTCGTCGAGGCACAGCACCCGGGCGCGGGTCTCCGGCAGGCGGTCGAGGAACGGCCGTTCGCTCAGCAGCACCGGCACCTGCGCCTCCTCGAGCAGGAACGCCAGGCGCTCGCGCGGATAGAGCGGATCGAGCGTCACGTAGGCGCCGCCGGCGGCCAGCACCGCCACGATCCCCACCACCCGCTCGGGCGTGCGCTCGGTGCACACCCCGACCCGCACCTCCGGCCCGACGCCCAGGCGGCGCAGCCGCCGCGCCAGGCGCCGGGCGCGCCCGGCGAGCTCGCCGTACGACATCCGCCGCGTCGGGCTCTCGACCGCCGGCGCCCACGGCCGCCGCGCCGCGTGGGCGAAGAACAGCTCGTGCACCAGCGGCCGCTGCGGGCAGGCGACGCCGGTGTCGTTCCACTCCGCGAGCAGCTGCGCGCGCTCCGGCGCGCTGAGCAGCGCCAGCGTCCGGAGCGGACGCTCCGGCGCGGCCAGGGCGGCCCGCAGCAGCACCGCGAAGTGGCCCGCGAACCGCTCGGCGGTCGCCGCGTCGAACAGCTCGGAGCTGAACACCAGGATGCCGCCCAGCCCCGCCGCCGACTCCTCGAGCAGCAGGGCCAGGTCGTACTGGGCGATGCGCTCGGGGAAGGCGAAGCCGCGCAGCTCGACGTCGCCGAGCGCGGCGGCGGCCGGCGGCAGGTTCTGCAGCGCGAACATCACCTGGAAGATCGGCGAGTGGCTGAGGTTGCGCTCGGGCGCGAGCTCCAGGACCAGCCTCTCGAACGGCAGCTCCTGGTGGGCGTAGGCGGCCAGCGCCGCGGCCCGGGTGCGGGCGAGCAGCGCCGCGAAACCGTCGCGTTCGCCGTCCGCGCCGCCGTCCGCGCCGCCGCCGGCGCCGCCGCCGAGGTCGAAGCGCAGCGGCAGCGAGTTGACGAAACAGCCGATCAATCCTTCGAGCTCGACGCGGGTGCGGCCGGCCACCGGCGTGCCGATCACCAGGTCGCGCTGGCCGCTCCACCGCCCGAGCAGCGCCGCGAAGGCGGCGAGCAGCGTCATGAACGGCGTCGCCGCCTGCCGCCGGCTGCATGCCGCGACCTCGCGCGCCAGCGCCGCCGGCCAGGCCACGGCGCGGCTGCCGCCGCGGAAGCCCTGCACCGGCGGCCGCGGCCGGTCGGTGGGCAGCGCGAGCACCGCCGGCGCCCCCGCCAGGGCGCGCCGCCAGTAGGCCAGCAGCCGCGCGAGCGCCGGTCCCTGCAACCACTGCCGCTGCCAGACGGCGAAGTCGGCCACCTGCACCGCCAGCACGGGCAGGCGGGCCGGACCGCCGCCGCGGGCGGCGCGATACAGCGCCGCCAGCTCGTTCACCAGCACCGACGCCGACCAGCCGTCGAAGGCGATGTGGTGCAGCACCAGCAGCAGGCGGTGGCGGCCGGGCGCCAGGCGCAGCAGCCGCGCGCGCAGCAGCGGCCCGCGCGCGAGGTCGAAGGGGGCGGCCGCCTCGCGCTCGGCGGCCCGCGCCGCGGCCCGCTCGGCCACTCCGGCCGGCCCGCCGTCGCCGCCGGCCTTGGCGGCACCGGAGGCCCCTGTGGTGGCGGCGGCACGGGCGGCACCGGGCGCCAACGCACCCAGGTCGATCACCGGCAGCGGCACGCCCAGGCGCTGCACGATTGCCTGCAACGGCACGTTGTCCCGGACCACGAACACGGTGCGCAGCGCCTCGTGGCGGCGCACCACGCCGTTCAAAGCGGCGGCCAGGGCGGCGGGAGCGACCGGCCCGGCGAGGTCGCAGACCACCAGCTCGTTGTAGAACGGGTTGTCGGGCACCAGCTGGGCCAGGAACCACAGCCGCTCCTGGGCGAACGAGAGCGGCAGCGGCCCGGTGCGCGGCACCGGCGCGAGCGGCGGCTCGCCACCCTGGTGGGCGCCGCCGGCCTCGCCCGCGCCGCCGGCCTCGCCCGCGCCGCCAGCGCCGCCGCCGTCGCGGCCCTCGCGCCCCTCCCGCGCCACGACGTCGGCGGCCAGCCGCCGCGCCAGCCCCGCCAGCGTCGGCTCCTCGAAGAGCGTGGCCACCGGCAGCTCGAGCCCCACCGCCCGGCGCAGGCGCGACACCACCTGGCTGGCCGCGAGCGAGTTGCCGCCGAGCTCGAAGAAGTCGTCGCCGCCGTCGCTCGGCTCGCGGCCGAGCACCTCGGCCCAGGCCGCCGCCACCACTTCCTCGAACGGCGTGCGCCGCGACGCCAGGCCAGCGCCCGGGCCGGCCGTGCCGGCCGCGGCGTCAGCGGCCGCGGCCTGGCCGGCGCCCGACACGGCGATGGCGGCGAGCGCCTGGCGGTCGAGCTTGCCGTTGGGCGTCAGCGGCAGCGCCGGCAGCCGCAGGAAGGCAGCGGGCACCATGAAGTGCGGCACCCGCGCGTGGAGGAAAGCGCGCAGCTCCGCGCCGCCGGGCGCCGCCGCGCCGCCGCCGTCGGCCCCGCCGGCGCCGCCTGCGCCGCCTGCGGCCAGCGCGTAGCAGGCCACCAGCCGGCGGCCTGAGCCGTCCGGCAGCGCCACCACCGCCGCCTCGCGCACCCCGGGATGGCCGAGCAGCGCGCTCTCCACCTCCCCGGGCTCGACGCGGAAGCCGCGGACCTTGACCTGGAAATCGATCCTGCCGAGGAACTCGACCTGGCCGTCGGCGCGCAGCTGCACCAGGTCGCCGGTGCGGTAGAGCCGGCCGCCGGGCCCGCCGCCGAAGGGGTCGGGGGCGAACGCCGCGGCGGTCAGATCGGGCCGTCCGTGATAGCCCCAGGCCAGCCCGTCGCCGCCCAGCACCAGCTCGCCGGGCACCCCCGGCGGCAGCGGCTCGAAGTTGCGGTCGAGCACGAACAGGCGGCTGTTCGAGACCGGGCGGCCGATGGGCACGGCGGCATCGGCGCGCGCCGCCTCCGGGCCGGCCTGGTGCCACGTGCTGAACGTGGTGTTCTCGGTCGGTCCGTAGAGGTTGACCAGCCGCCGCGGCCCGCCCGCCGCGAGCTGGCGGCGCACCGCGGCAGGGTCCGCCGCCTCGCCGCCGAACAGCACACAGCTTAGCCGGCCGAGCGCCGAAGCCGCCTGCCGCGCCATCTGGTTGAACAGGGCGGTGGTCAGGAACATGACGTCCACCCGGTCCGCCTCGAGGGCGGCGGCGAGGTCTTCCGCGACCAGGGTGACCTCGCGCGGGATGCCGACCAGGCAGGCGCCGTGCAGCAGCGCGCTCCAGACTTCGAAGGTCGCGGCGTCGAAGGAGACGTTCGACGTCTGCGCGATCCGGTCGGACGGCGACACCGCGAGGTAGTTGGTGTCGCAGACCAGCCGGACCACCGCCCGTTGCGGGATGCAGATGCCTTTCGGCCGCCCGGTCGAACCGGAGGTATAGATCAGGTACGCCAGGCCCGCCGGCTCCCCCTGCCGCGGCAGGTTGGCGCCGTCCTGGGCCGCGATCCGCCGGCGGTCGGCGTCGAGCAGCACGGTGGGCGGCGCAGCGGCAGGCAGCAGCGGCCGCAGCTCGCGAGTGGTGAGCAGCGCCGTCAGGCCGGCGTCGTCCACCATGAAGGACAGCCGCTCGCGCGGATAGGAGCCATCGAGCGGCACGTAGGCGGCGCCCGCCTTGACGACCGCCAGCAGGCCCACGATCAGCTCCGGCGAGCGCTCGAGGCAGATGCCGACGCGCGCACCCGGCCCGACCCCCAGCCGGCCGAGGAAACGCGCCACCCGGTTGGCGCGGCGGTTGAGCTGGCGGTAGCTCAGCCGGCGGCCCCCGTGCCCGCTCCAGTCCACCGCCGGGGCGTCCGGCGTGCGCTCCACCTGCGCCTCGAACAGCTCCGCCAGCGTGCGCTCGCGGGGATAGCCGGTGCGCGTGTCGTTCCACTCCACCAGCAGCTGGTGGCGGGCGGCAGGCGGCAGCAGCGGCAGCAGCGCCAGGGGCAGCTCCGGCGTCGCCGCCGCGGCGAGCGCCAGCACGGCGTAATGGCGCAGCTGGCGCGCCGCGGCGGCGCCGGTGAGACGGTCGGCGGCGAAGGCGAGCGCCAGCAGCACCTCCGCGCCGCGCTCCTCGACCGTGAGCGCCAGGTCGTTCGGCGCGGCTGCCAGGGCGGCGGGCAGCAGCGGCGCCGCCCGGAGCGCCGCGCCCAG
>DATKFK010001018.1:0-3331 GCA_035544375.1 Thermoanaerobaculia bacterium | reverse complement strand
GGTCTCGAAGATCGAGACGCCATGGTGCGCCACCTCCGCCAGCAACCGCGGCGGATCGTGGGCGATGGCGTCGCGGAAGATCTGGACCCGGCCGCCGACGAGCAGCGCGGCGACGAACTGCCAGACCGAGATGTCGAAGGTGTGCGCCGCGGTCTGCGCCACGACGTCGCCGGCGCCCAGCCCCAGCTGCTCGATCTTGGCGTACAGGTGGTTCCGCATGCCGCGGTGCTCGACCATCGCCCCCTTGGGCACCCCGGTCGAGCCCGAGGTGTAGATCACGTAGGCGAGGTTGCCGGCGGCCGCCAGCGGCTCGAGGTCCTCCTCGCCGCCCGCCGCCGCCGGCGCCAGCAGCTCCTCGATCACGCGCAGCCGCAGGCTGCCGTCGAGCTCTTCGGGCGCCAGGCCGAGGGCGCGCGCGAACGAGCGCTCCACCAGGACCAGGCGGCTGCCGCTCTGCGCCACCACCTGGCGCAGCCGCTCGGCGGGATGGCGGTGGTCGAGCGGCAGGTAGGCGCCGCCCGCCTTCCAGACGGCGAGCATGGCGGTGAGGAAGTCGAGCCCGCGCTCGGCCAGCAGGCCGACCACCGCGTCGGGACCGACGCCGAGCAGCCGCAGCCGCCGCGCCACCCGGTTGGCCCGGCGGTTCAGCTCCTCGTAGGTGAGCGTGCGCCCCTCGCAGCTTGCCGCCACCGCCCGGGGCGTGGCCGCCGCCTGCTCCTCGAAGCGCTGGTGGGCGAGTGGCTCGCGGCCGGCGGCGGTGGTCGCAGCGGGGGCAGCGGAAGCGGCAGGGGGAGCCGGGAAGCCCAGGGCCGCCGCGTCGCTGTCGTTCCATTCCAGGAGCACCTGCTGGCGCTCGCCGGGCGACCAGAACGACAGCTGCGATGCCGGGCGCTCGGGCTCGGCGGCGGCGGCCGCGAGCAGGCTCGCGTAGTGGCGCATCATGCGCAGCAGCGTCGCGCCGTCGAACAGGTCGGTGCTGTAGTCCGAGGAGAAGTGCAGCCTGCCGCCGGCCTCGTAGATCGAGAAGATGAGGTCGAACTGCACGGCGCCGCTGTGGTTCGCCTCCGGCGTCAGCGTCAGCTCCGGCAGCTCCATGGCGATCGGCTGGTAGTTGGTCAGGAAGTTGAACAGGATCTGGAAGAGCGGCTGGCGCGCCGGGTCGCGGCTGGCCCGCAGCTCGCCGACCAGCTGCTCGAAGGCCAGGTCCTGGTGGGCATAGGCGGCGAGGGCCGTCTCGCGCACCCGCCCCATCGCCTGCCGCATCCCCGGGTCGCCGTCGAGCCGGGTGCGCAGCACCTGGGTGTTGACGAAGAAGCCGATGAGGCTCTCGGTCTCGGCGCGGTTGCGGTTGGCGATCGGCGAGCCGACGACGACGTCGTCCTCGCCGGTGTAGTGCTTCAGGAACAGGTCGAAGCCGGCGAGCAGGGTCATGAACAGGGTCGCGCCGTGCTTGCGGCCGAGGTCCTTCAGGTCCGCGGTGAGCTCCGGCCCCAGCTCGAGCAGCTGCCGCCGGCCGCGGAAGCTCTGCACCGGCGGCCGCGGGCGGTCGCTCGGCAGCTCGGTGCCCGAGGTGACGCCGGCCAGCTGCCGCCGCCAGTAGTCGAGCTGTGTCGCCAGCACGTCGCCGGCCAGCCAGCGGCGCTGCCAGCGCGCGAAGTCGGCGTACTGGATCGCCAGCTCCGGCAGCGGCGAGGGGCGGCGGTGCCAGAAGGCCTCGTACAGGACCGCCAGCTCGCGGATCAGCAGCTCGCGCGACCAGACGTCGTAGACGATATGGTGCGCCGTCACCGCCAGGATGTGGTCCTCGCCGGCGAGCCGCAGCAGCACGCCGCGGATGAGCGGGCCGCGGGCGAGGTCGAAGGGGCGCTGGGCCTCCTCGTTCTTGAGCAGCGCCGCCCGCTCGGCGCGCGCGGCGGCCGGCAGCGCGCGCAGGTCGACGCGCGGGATGGGCAGCCCGCGCGGCTCGCCGATGACCTGCACCGGCACGCCACCCTCGGAGGCGAAGGTGCTGCGCAGCACCTCGTGGCGCCGCACCAGCTCGTCGAAGCTCCGCTGCAGCGTCGCCGCGTCGAGCCGCCCGCGCAGGTGCACGGCGCCGAAGATGTTGTAGGCGGTGAGGCCCGGCCGCAGCTGGTCGATGAACCAGAACCGCTCCTGGCCGAAGGACGGCGCGAGCGGCCCCCGGCGCTCCGCCTCCGGGATGCGCGTCATCGGCGGCGCCTGCGGCAAGCCGCGGCCGTGCAGCAGCATGACCTCCAGGCTCTCGGCGAAGCCGGCGATGGTGGTCTTCTGGAACAGCGTGCGCACCGGCAGATCGACCCCGAAAGCTTCGCGCACCCGGGTCACCACCTGGGTCGCCATCAGCGACTGGCCGCCCACCTCGAAGAAGTCGTCGTAGACGCCGACCCGCGGGCGCTTCAGCACCTCGGCCCAGATCCCGGCCAGCGACTCCTCGACCGGGTTGCGCGGCCCGACGTAGCTCTCGCGCGAGGCGAAGCCGGCGTCCGCCGCAGCCAGCAGGGCGCGGCGGTCGAGCTTGCCGTTCGGCGTCAGCGGCATCTGCTCGCGCCAGACGAAGACGGCGGGCACCATGTATTCGGGGAGGCGGGCGGCGAGGTATTCCCGCGCCTGCCGCTCGAGCGCGGCGAGGTCGCCGGCCGCGGCGCCGGCCGCAACGGAGACGCCGGCCGCGCCGGCGGCGTTCGCCTCGCCGGCCGCGCTCGCCGCGCCGGAGGAGATCGCCTGCCATGTGGTGAGATGGGCCACCAGCACCGTCGTGCCCGCGTTCGCCGCGTCCGGTTGCGCGATCACCACCGCCTGGCGGACGCCGGCCACCTCGGCGAGCGCCGTTTCGATCTCGCCCAGCTCGATGCGGAAACCGCGCACCTTCACCTGGTGGTCGGCGCGGCCCAGGAAGTCGAGGCTGCCGTCGGCGAGGCGGCGCGCCCGGTCGCCGGTGCGGTAGAGGCGCGAGCCCGCCTCGCCGCCCCAGGGCGAATCGTCCGCGAACGGGTCGGGCACGAAGACCGCCGCGGTGCGCGCCGGGTCGTGCAGGTAGCCGCGGCCGACGCCGGCGCCGCCGACGCACAGCTCGCCGGCGACTCCGGCCGGCACCGCGCGCAGCTCGGCGTCGACCACCAGCAGCCGGGTGCAGCGGAGAGGGCGCCCAATCGGCACGCGCGGCGCCCCGGCCGCCGGCGGCCGCCCGATCGGCTGGTGGGTGACGTCGTCCGCGCACTCGGTCGGCCCGTAGGCGTTGAGCAGCGGCACCGCCGGGTAGAGCGCCAGCCAGTCGCCGCAGAGCTCCGGCGGCAGCGCCTCGCCGGTCGCC
>DATKFK010001017.1:0-3037 GCA_035544375.1 Thermoanaerobaculia bacterium | reverse complement strand
GCCGGCGGCCGTGCCCGCGACGAGCGGCACGCCGTCCGCCCGGCGCGCGGCCGCCGTGTCCCAGGACGGCAGGGCGCGGCGATCCAGCTTGCCGCCGGGGGTGCGCGCCGAGCGCTCGAGCAGCGAGAAGGCCGCCGGGATCCAGGCGCCGGGAAGCCGCCGGCGCAGGAACTCGCGCAGCTCGGCGGCGGTGGGCCGCGCCCCCGGCCGCGGCACGACGAAGGCCACCAGCACCGGGCCTGAGCCGGCGTCGTGGGTCAGCACGGCGGCCTCGGCGACGCCGGGGTGCAGGGCGAGGGCGGCCTCGATCTCTCCCGGCTCGACGCGGACGCCGCGCACCTTGAGCTGGCGGTCGATCCTGCCCAGGAACTCCAGGCGCCCGTCCGGCAGCAGGCGGACCCGGTCGCCGGTGCGGTAGAGGCGGCCGCCGGCCGAGGCGCCGAACGGGTCCGGCACGAAGCTCGCCGCGGTCAGGTCGGGGCGGCCCAGGTAGCCGCGCGCCAGCCTGCCGCCCAGGCACAGCTCGCCCGGCGCGCCGGCGGGCAGCGGCTCGAGCCAGCGGTCCAGCACGTAGGCGGTGCGCCCGGCCAGCGCGCGCCCGAGAGGCACGGCTGCGAGGCCGCCATCCGATCGATCGGCGGAACCGCGATCCGATGGATTGGCGGAGCCGCCGGCCGGCGAGGGCGGTACCGCATACAGGGTCGCGGTGACCAGCGCCTCGGTCGGTCCGTAGGCGTTGAGCAGGCGGACGCCGCCGAGCGCCGAGCCGTGCCAGGCGGCAAGGGCCGCCGCGGTCATCGCCTCGCCGCCGGCGATCAGCAGGCGCAGCTCGCGGGGCGTCCCGCCCTGCCGCCCCGCGGCCGGCGCCGCGGGTCCCTCGGCTGCCCCAGCGGCGGCGGCGGGGCGGGCCAGCGCCTCGGCCCAGGCCGACCAGTAGGAGGTGGGCAGGTTGGCGACGGCGATCCGCAGCCGCGCCAGGCGGGCGTCGAGGCCGGCGGTGTCCCAGACCTCCTCGCCGCGCAGCACCAGGGTGCCGCCGCGCAGCAGGCAGGTGAAGACCTGCTCGAGGCCGGCGTCGAACGCGAAGGAGGCGAACTGCAGCACGCGCTCGCCCGGCTCGATGCCGTACTCGGCGGCGGCGGCCGCGAAGTGGGCGGCGGCAGCCTGGTGGGTGACGGCGACTCCCTTCGGCACGCCGGTCGAGCCCGAGGTGTAGATGACGTAGGCGAGTCCCTCCGGCGCCGCGCGGGCCGGCAGGTGCGCGCCGCCGGGGCCAGCTGCCGCCGCCGGCTCGCCGGCTTCCGCCTCGCCGCCGGCGGGCGGCGCGGGCGAGGCCGGATCGAGGCGCAGCGCAACGCCCGCCGGCAGCTCGAGGCGCGGGCCGGCGAGCACGACCCGGGCGCCGGTGTCGGCCAGGATGAACGCCAGGCGCGCCGCCGGCACCGACGGCTCGACCGGCACGTAGACCCCGTCCGCCGCCAGCACCGCCAGCAGCGCCACCACGGCGGCCGCCGAGCGCTCGACCGCCACCACCACCGGCACCTCCGGTCCGACCCCGAGCGCCCGCAGCCGGTGCGCGAGCCGGGCCGCCCGCCGGTCGAGCTCGCCGTAGGTCAGGCTGATCCCGGTGTCGGCCTCGAGCAGCGCCATGGCCTCGGGGGCGGCCCGCGCCCGCTCCGCGACAAGGCGGTGCAGCAACCCGGCCGCGACGGCTGCCGGCCGGGCTGGGCGCAGCGGCGCCCCGATCGGCGGTGCCGGCGGGCGGTCCTGCCACTCGCGCAGCAGCTGGTGGCGCTCGGCGGCGGCGAGCAGCGGCAGCGCGCCCAGCCGCGGCGCCGGCGTCCCCGGGACCAAAGCCGACAGCCCGGCAAGCCCATGCAGCAGGTTGGCGAGGTGGCCGAGGTGCCGTGCCATCGCCGTGTCCTCGAAGCGGCGGCGCTCGAAGGTGGCGCGGAGGGTCAGGCGGTCGCCAGGCACCACCAGCAGGCTCAAGGGGTAATGCGTGCGCGACACGTAGCGCTGGCCGCGTAGCGCCAGCGCCCCGTCCGGCGCCGGGCCGCGGCTCATCTCCGGGACGTTCTCAAAGACCACGATCGAGTCGAAGAGCTGCTGCCCGGCGGGGACGTCGCTCCAGCGCTGGATCTCGGCCAGCGGGTCGTACGCGTGCGCCTGGACCGCCACCTGCCAGGCCTGCACCTCGCGCAGCCACGAGAGGGTGTCGCCGGCGTCCTGCCACCGGGTCCTGACGGGCAGCGTGTTGATGAACAGCCCGACCATCGACTCGATGCCCGGGACCTCCGGCGGGCGCCCCGAGACGGTGGCGCCGAACATCACCTCGGGCTCGCCGCTGGTGCGGTGCAGGAGCGCCGCCCAGGCCCCCTGGACCAGGGTGTTGAGCGTCAGCTGGTGGCGGCGGGCGAAGCCGGCGAGCGCGCCGGAGGCCGCGGGGTCCAGCGCCAGCCCCCGCTCGCCGTGGGCGCCGTGGTTCTCGCCGAAGCCGTTGGCGGCGTGCCGCTCCATGACCATCGGCGTCGGCACGCGGAAACCGGCCAGCCGCGAGCGCCAGAAGGGCTCGTCCGCGGCGCCGTCGCGCCGCCGCAGCCAGCCGATGTAGTCGGCGAAGCGGCGGGCGGGCGGCAGCGCGGCCTCGCCGCCGCCGGCGAGCGCCTGGTAGACGGCGGTGACCTCGGCGAGCACCACCGAGGCCGACCAGGCGTCGAGGAGGATGTGGTGATAGGTCCAGGCGAGCAACCCTCCCGTGTCGCCCGTCCATACCCAGTCGAGGCGCAGCAGGGGCGGCCGGCCGAGCTGGAAGCCACGCCGCCGGATGTCCTCCAGCAGGTCCTCGACGCGGCGGCGCGGCTCTCCCCGGCAGTCGTGCACCGCGAACGGCACCGCCACCTCGCGGTGCACCACCTGCAAGGGCTTGTCGAGCCCCTGCCAGTGGAAGGAGGTGCGCAGGGCCGGATGGCGCGCCACGACCCGCTGCCAGGCGGCCGCCAGCAGCTCGGGCTTTAGGCGCGCCTCGATCTCCAGG
>DATKFK010001016.1:0-2095 GCA_035544375.1 Thermoanaerobaculia bacterium | reverse complement strand
TAGCCCGACGGTGTCCAGGCCACCCAGCGCTTGCGGTCGGCGTGCGGGAACAGGGCCAGCAGCTCCTTGCCGTCGGCGGCACGGTACCAGCGCAGGGTTCCGTCCAAGTAAGCTGCCACCGCGGTGCGGGCATCCCCGGAGACATTCACCGCCAACACCGACGCCGGGGCGGCGGTCTTCCATCGCTCCCCGCCGGTTCGCCCCAGACACCGGAGCCACCACTGAGTACCGAGCAGGAAGAACCGGCCGTCAGGTGAGATTGCGAGGCTCGAGGACTCCTCGCCAGGCTGGAGCTGCAGCGGCGCGCCGTTGAGGGTGGGCGTGGTGGCCCATTGCCAATCTTTGATCTCGAGTCCCGGCGCCTTGACTCTCGGGGAGCTGGTCCTGGGCGCGTCCAGAGGGCCGGCGTCCAACGCGCGTTCATGCAGCCGAAACGTTGCCGGTGCGGCGCCGAATGGCTGGAAGCTGAATTGCACGGCGGCGCCATTCGAGTCGATGCGGAACGCCGCCCCAATCGCTCGCGGGTCGGCCTGCGTGGGGCCGTCGAGCAGCTCGCGTACACCAGTGGCGCCCAGGACTCCCCAGGACGGATCTGAAGCGCCGAAGGCCAGGCGGCCTCGCGGCAGCGCCCTGAGATCCAGGATCGTGTTCGCTGCCGCCGGCAGCTCGGTGCGGATCCCCCGGCCTGCCTTGGCCCAGCTCAGGATCGAGGAGAGTCCCTGGATGGGGAACCGTCCGGCGGCATAGAGCAGCCGGCCATCCGCTGACCATGCGACAGTGGGCAAGTCGCCAGCACCCAGGCCGCTGACGTCAGGATAATAGAGATGTCTGAGATCCACAGCGGAAAGCACTTCAACTCTCACCGAGCCGTATGAGCCAACCGCCACCCTGCCGCCGGGCGAGAAGCGAACACGAACCGGTCGCCGCCCATGGGCCTTGACCTTGGCGATCAGCTTGAAGCCCGAATTGTAAAGCCGTAGATAGCCATCCTGGCAGGTTGTGAGCAGCCGGCCGTCCCGATCGAAATCGATGCCGTAGCTGTCCCCGGCACAGTCGGTGTGCCGGCCCATCTCTCCGCCATCGGAGACGCGGAAGAGCCAGATTCCTCCGTTTCCTACCAGGCTTGCAGCCAGACGCTTCCCGTCCGCGCTGAAGGCAAGATTGTCGATGACGTTGGGCAAGCCTGGGATCCGGCGTACCAGGCGGCCGGTCGCTCTCGAGAACAGGTAGATGCTGAGGTTACCGGCCCACTCGAAGCCGGTCCAGCCGCCGGCGGCGATCAGCTTTCCATCCGGCGAGATGGCGGTGGCATACAGCTTCCCCTCGTTGCCAGGACCGATCGGCGGCCTCAGCGTCCGCAGCAGCTCGCCCGT
This sequence comes from Thermoanaerobaculia bacterium, assembly GCA_035544375.1. GTDB lineage: Bacteria > Acidobacteriota > Thermoanaerobaculia > Multivoradales > UBA5704 > JASLEW01. The sequence continues at coordinate 722 of DATKFK010001016.1, read as the reverse complement.
GGACAGGTCCCAAACCCGCAGGGTCTTGTCGTCGGAGGCGGTCGCCAGAAATCGTCCGGCAGCATCCGCCGCGATCATGTGGATAGGGGCCGTGTGCATGCCGGTCATCACCCGCAGCACCGGCTCCGCCGGCACGCCTGTCCCGGTCGCCGCGGGCGCCGCCAGCGCCACGGCCGTGACGAGAGCCGCAGAGACTGCGAGCCTGATCTTCCGACGCTCCTGCCATCCGGCCGCCTCCCGCCGCAGGCTCATCTCGGGGGTACCACGATGGCCACCGGGAAGTCCTGCACGGCGTCGGGCTTGCGGGCGACCGGTTTCTGCAGGCCGCCCGTCAGCTCCTTGACCCGGCGGCCCAGGTAGGCCTCGATCGTCGTGATCCGCAGGACAACGTTCCCGGCCGGGCCGGCCTTGCCGGCGAAGGCTTCCAGCAGCGCCAGCGTGAAAGCGCCGTGACCCCAGGCCGGTGATTCCTGCGCGAGCTGACTGCCGCTTGCCGAACCGAAGACGACGACTCCGCTCTCGGCACTGCTCAGCTCGTTGACCACGCGGGTGAAGTCAGCGGCCTCGCGCGAGCGGGTGGGGCCGAGGAGGTTCCCCGCATGGCAGGTGTCGAGGAACAGCAGGACCTTGCCGGGGATGGCCGCGAGGACTTTGCGCACGTCGCTGTCGGGCAGGAGGGTCCTGAGGCGAGCATTGAAATCGGCCTCGTAGGGGAGGAACAG
>DATKFK010001015.1:0-10767 GCA_035544375.1 Thermoanaerobaculia bacterium | reverse complement strand
CAGCGCCCCCGGGGGGAGCAGGCGCAGCGCCTCCCGTCCGGCACGCAGCAGGATCGAGTCGACCTGGGTCCGCAGCAGGTGGTAAATCCCGAATGCCACGGCCGGCTCTCCCGCGAGGTGGAGACGCAGGCGCGGGATCTCCAGCTGCTTGACGCCGGCGCCGTCCGTCAGCTCGAAGCGCAGCTGCAGCCGGGGCTGCCCCGCGTCGTCGGTGGCCATGCCGGCGGCGGCGAGGTGCAGGGGATAGACCTCGACGGGGTACGCGGTGCGAAAGCGGCAGGGCACCTCGAGCGAGGTCGGCCGCGAATCGACCAGAAAACCCTTGGGAACCACCTGGCGCTCCCGCACCATGCCGCGGATCGGACGGAACTGGAGCAGAGACAGCGCCGGGATGGGGCGCAGGTGGTGCGGCCAGACGAGCTCCAACAGGGACTGGGTGATCTCCGGGAACTGGTCCTCGAGCTTCTCGCGGACGCGGCCGGTGAGGAAGGCAAAGGACTCGATCAACCTTTCGACGTGGGGGTCGCGGGCGCGTGGATCGCTCAGGTTGAGGAAGCGTGCGCGCTCGGGGTGGAGGCGGGCGTACTCGCGCCCGGCCTCGATGAGGTAGTTGAGCTCCTCCTCGTAGAAGCGGTCGACCTCGGTCATCGCCATGGCGGGACACTAGTCGTCGTACGGCGTGCCGAGCGCGGCCTGGCCGGTGCTCGAGATCGTCGTTCGGTATTGCACCCGGACCCGGTCTTCCTCCTGTTCGATCTCGCCGCTGATCAGGAACACGGCGCGAAACTCGCGGGTGTCGGTTTCCATCAACCGCACCCGCGCGTTGAGCAGCCGCGGCTCGTACTTCTTGATCAGCTTTTCGATCAGCAGGCGGAGCTCCGCCAGCGAGGCCGGATAGTCGGAGTAGAACGACGCCACGTCGGGCAGGCCGTAGTCCGGGAGGCTGCGGACGGCTCCTCGGCGGGTATTGAGCAACAGGGCGAGATGGGTGCGCACCGGGTCTCCGACCCAGCGGATGGCCGCCGCCGGCCGGCCGCCGAAAGGGCCGAGCATCTTCTCGAGGAAGCCAGCTGCCTCACCCCGTGGCCGTGGCATGGTGGAGGGTCCGTCCGGCGGCGAGGGCCGTCACGCCTGTTGCGCTCGCCGGCTCGTTCACCTGGGGTCAGCGTTCCGACCAGGAGTCCGTCCACTCGACGTTGCCGTCGAGGAACTTCCAGGTGATCTTCTCGTAGCGGAAGGACACCTCCTCCATGTGCTTGTATTGTTCGTTGGCAGGGTTGTCCACGTCGGGCATGTAGGGACGCATCGAAGTGATGCGGCCGTTGGTGATCTGGTGCTGGAAGTACTCTTTCTCGGTGCCCTGATCGCCGATCTTGTACCAATGCAGGGTGGCGGTGGCGATGACCTTGCCGTGACAGAGGTACTGGTAGAGCTTGGGGGTCGCCTTGTCGTAGTTCTTGATCAGCACGAGGTCCTTGTGCACCCGGGTGCCCGTCGAGGAACCGTCCTTGCGGTCGCTCGGCATGTAGACCTCGTGGTTGAACCCGAGGACCTCGATCCAGTTGACCCGCCCCTGGACCTGGCAGGAGCCTGGGATGTCGGGGATATCCATATACGCTGGCAATGGCATCGGTTGTCTCCTCTGGCCTCAGCTCGGCCGGTTTGATCGTCTTCCGTGCATCGGGGGGTTTATGCTTTCTTGGCCTTGGGCAAGCGCGAGACCAGCGACAAGGCGACGTCGACGCCTTCGATCTGGAAGTGGGGCCGCACCATCATCTCGACGTTGTAGAAACCCGGGTTGTCGGCGATGTCGGTGACCTTGATGCTGGCGGCCGAGAGCGGGCAGCGCGCCTTCAGCTCGGCCCCCGGGTCTTTCATCTCGGTCACCAGCGTGCCGATCCAATCCTCGAGCTCTTTCTGCAGCTCGTCTTTCTCCTTGGCCGCGCCGATGTTCTCGCGCTGGATCACCTTGAGGTAGTGGGCCAGCCGGCTGACCAGGAAGAGATAGGGGAGGCGCGAAGAGAGACGGCTGTTGGCGGTGGCGTCGTCGGTCAGGTATTTCTTCGGCTTCTGCACCGAGTTGGCGGAGAAGAAGCAGGCGAAGTCCTTGTTCTTGTAGAAGGAGAGCGGGATGAAGCCGAGCTCGGAAAGCTCGAACTCGCGGCGGTCCGAGATGAGCACCTCGGTAGGGATCTTCACCGTGGTCTCGCCCGCGGCTTCGTAGAAGTGCAGGGGGAGGTCCTCCACCAGGCCGCCGGATTGCGGACCGCGGACGTTCACGCACCAGCCGTTCTCGGCGAAGCTTCGCGTCAGGGTCGCGGCGAAGGCGAAGCTGGCATTGCCCCACAGGTACCTGCCGTGGTCTTCCCCCTGGGCCTCCTCGGTGAAGCTGAAGGTCTTGGCCGGGACCGTATCCTGGCCGTAGGGCAGGCGCAGGAGGAAGCGCGGGAAGGTGAGCCCCACGTAGCGCGAGTCCTCGGAGTCGCGGAAGGAGCGCCAGGCGGCATATTCGGTGCGGTCGAAGATCGGCGCCACGTCGGGCAGGCGCGGCAGCTCGTCGATCGTCTGCAGGTCGAAGAAGTTCGGTCCCACGGCGCCGACGAACGGCGCGTGGCAGGCGGCCGACACCTTGGACAGGTTGCGCAGCAGGGCGATGTCCTGCGGGCGGTTGTCGAACTCGTAGTTGCCGATCACCGCGCCGACCGGCTCGCCGCCCGGCTGGTCGTACTCCTGGACGTAGAGGTGCTTGAACAGACCCGACTGGATCGGCTCCGGCACGTCCTCGAAATCGGCGGCGAGCTCCTGCTTCGAGACGTTGAGCACTTCGATCTTGACGTTGCGGCGGAAGTCGGTGCGGCTGACCAGGAACTTCAAGCCGCGCCAGGCCGACTCGAGTTGCTGGAACTGCGGGTGGTGCATGATCTCGTTGACCTGCGCGCTGATGCGTTCGTCGAGGTCGGCGATCACCTTGTCCACCACCATCTTGTCGACGTGCTCGACCGGTTCGCCGCTGGTGGTGAGGGCGTGGATGAGCAGGTTGATGGCCTGGGAAAGCCTGCCGCCGGCCGTCTCACCCTCTCCGGGCTCGGGCACCGACATCTGGACCTTCTCGAGCAGGGAGTCGAGCGGCGACCTCTCGCCGGAGACGCCTGCGGCAGGCGGTTTAGCGGTTTCTCGTGGTTCCATCGTCGTTCCTCCCGCGGCTTGCTCGAATGATGATCACTTCGGCGGCTCGACCGGCGCGATGCGGTCGAGCTCATGGGTGATGGCCTGCAGCTGGGCGGGGTCGCGGACGATCTTCTCCAGGGCCAGCCGGAAGGCGCGGTTGGTGATGACCCGCGCCTTGAGATCGGTGAGCAGGTCCCGGATCTCCAGCATCTTTGCCAGCTGCGGCACGCGGCGCACCAGCTCGTCAGGGCTGAAGGCCTGCAGGGAGTCGACGTCGAGCTTGACCTCGAGGTCCTCGTCCGGCTCGCCGGCCAGCCGGTTGGGCACCAACAGGGAGAGCCGCAGCTTCTGCTCCTTGAGGACCGCGTCGAAGTTGTCCTTGTCGAGGCCGATCTTCTTCCTCTCCTCGAGCGGCGTATCGTCGGGGCGCAGCGTGTAATCGCCGAGCAGCAGCAGCTTCAGCGGCAGCTCGACCTTCTCCTGCGCTCCGCCGGTATATTTGACGTAGCGAATATTCACCCGCGATGGGGGGATCTCGTTCTGAAAGCTGCGGTTACGAGCCATCATGCCTCCTCGATCGCCGATACGCCGTGGCCTGCCGCCCCGGCGCCGTACACCCGCGAGCCCTTCCGCAGGCTACCTTCGCCTAAGTTGAGTTGTTTTAAGACTATTACAAGCACCTCTCACCCGTCAATGCTGGACGGCCGCAGAACGGTCTTCTATGCTTGCCGGCAAGTGATTCTGCTTGGGGGAGGCACCGGATGGCGGCAGCGCTGAGAGTCCGAGGTTGGCCTTGACCTTGCGCCTCCTGGTCGTGGCCGGCCTTGCTCCCGGCCTCGAACGCGGCCCGCTGGTGCTGGCGGAGGGGGCCGAGGGGGTCGACGCGGCCCTCGCCGCCCTGGCGCCGGCGATCGAGGTCCAGGTCCCGGACCGTCTCGGTCTGGCGGCGCCCGGCGGCCTTGCCGCCCCGGGGCAACGCCACCAGGAACCGCGGCCGTCCGAGCCCTCCGCGCCGCCGCCGCGCGAGGTGGGCGCCGTGCTGCGCTTTCACCGCTTGGCCGATTTCGAGCCGGCCAACCTGGCCGCGGCGGTGCCGCTGCTCGCCGATCTGCGGGCCGCCCGCGAGCTCCTCGAGGATTGGCGGTGCGGGCGGGCGGCCGCCGCCGAGGCCGTCGGGCGGTTGCCCGGGCTGTTCAGCGACGCCGGCATCGCGGAGCGCCTGCGGGAGACGGCGGCAGGGGCCGCCCGCGAGCACGGTCCGGCGGTCTCCCCGGCCTCCCCGGCCCCTCCGGCCCCGACTCCGGCGATGGCCCCGGTGATGGCCCCGGCGCCGGCGACGGCGCCGGCCTTGGCTCCGGCGCGCGCTTCGGCGGCACCTGGCCGCGGCGAGTCCGTCCTCGACCTGCTGCTTGGCAGCGTCGACCTGCCGCCTGATCTCGGCGCCGGCGCCGCGCTCGCCGCCGTGCCTCTCGCCGAGCTGCTGGCCGGCGCCATCTCGGCCCTGGCGGCGGGCGCTGCCGGAGCCGGCGGCGCCAACGGCGCCGTGCGGGCGCCCGCTCCGCCGCCGATCGAACAGGTCGTCGCCGAGCTCGACCGGAGGTTGGCGGCGCAGCTGGTCGAGCTGTGCCACAGCGGGCCGCTGCGCGTGCTGGAGGAGGCGTGGCGGGGAGTGGCGCTGGTCGCCGAGCAGGTGCGTGCCGCGCCGCCGGGCGCGGTGCGCCTCGAGGTGCTGCCGGCGAGCCGCGAAGAGTTTCTCGACGCTTTCTACTCCGAGGTCTTCACCGCCGAGCACGAGGCGCGGGCGGACGTCCCCTTGGCCGTGGTGGTGCTGGGGTACGAGTTCGACCGTGGACCCGCCGAGATCGAGATGCTGCGGCATTGCTCTCGCCTGGGGCAGAGCCTGAGCGTGCCGTTCCTGGCCGCGGTCGGGTCCGGCTTCTGGGGCATCCGCCAGCCTCAGCTGCTCGCCAACCTCCCGGACCTGAGGCGCAAGCTGCAGGGGCCGGAATACGCCAAATGGAAGGGGCTGCGCGCCGAGGAAGCCACGCTCTGGCTGTGCCTCACCGCCAACCGGTACCTGGCGCGCGAGGCCTGGCCGCTGGAGGCCACGGCCGGCGCTGCCCCAAGGCCGCTGTGGGCGTCCGGAGCCTATGCCCTTGGCGCCCTGCTGGTCCGCGGCTACGCCGCGGCCGGCTCACGGTTCCCGCTGGTGGGACCGCAGCCGCCGGCCTGCCTCGAGGGCGGCGCCTCGCGGCCCGAGGTGGTGCTGCCCGACCGCCGCCTGCTCGAGATTGCCCAGGCTGGCCTCGCGCCGCTGGCGGCAGCCGATGGCGCGCTCTTTTTCGCCGCCGTCCCTACCCTCCATGCCCCGCCGCGCGCCGCCGCGCCGACCGCGACCCTGTCGTACCAGCTCTTCGCCGGCGGTGCGGCGCACGCCCTGGAACGGATCGGTCACGAGCTGGGGCCCGGGCTGCCCCAGGCCGAGATCGAGAGCCGGGTGTCGCGCCGCCTGCTCGACTTCCTTGCGCTGGGAGAGGACGCTCCGGCCGCGGATGAGGTGGCGATCGAGCTGGAGGCTGACACCCAAGGGCAGGGTCAGCTCGGCGTGATGGCACGGCTGCGGCCCCGCTTCCAGGTCTCCGGCGCGCCGGTGGACCTGGTCCTGGGCAGTACGGTTGGCCGTTGAGCGCGCAACGGTCCGCCGCGCGCTCCGCACCGCCGGCTCGTCGCGAGCCGGGCCGGGCGGTGCGTCTGCTGCCCCTCGCCGCGTCGCCGTTTACCCTCTGTCTGCTCACCGCTCTGCGCCAGGATCCGGCGCCGGCCCAGGGTGCGGGCCCCGCCGTCGCCGACCCGTTCCTGCATGCGGCATGGGAGCCCGCCGGCACCCGCGCCTACCTCGCCGAGCTGCGCAGCGACACCGGCGTGGATCTGGGGCACCTGGTGTTGAAGCTGCCTGCCGCCGAGTCCGCCGGCGCCCTGTTCCCGGGCGAGGAGGCGCCGGCCAACCCGGCCGTGGAGGCGCGCTGGGATGCCGAGCGGCGGGACCTCGAGCGGCTGCTGCCGGCTGCCGCTTACTGCGCGGAGCTGGTGCTGCCGGCCGCCGGGGGGGCCGCGCCCATGCGCCTGCCCCCGACCCTGTACTGCGAGGTCCCCGGCCGTTTTTTCCGCATCCCCTGTCCGCGCTGCCTGTCGCCGCTGCTCACCTGCCGCGACGACGCCCTGCTCGCCGCTTCCGGTATGCCGCTGTTCTCGGCGTCGGCGGTCTGCCTCCTCCATTGCCCGGACTGCCTCGGCCAGGGTCGGGAGCCGAGCTTCTATACCGCCGAGGAGGTCCCGCCGGCCGGCCTCGCGGCGGCCGGCGTGGCGGGCCTGCGGGAATTGCGCGCCAGGCTTGCCGCCACCTTGGAGGAGAGGCGCGGCGATGCTCCCGCGGCAGAGGCCTTACCCTGCCTCACCTGTCCCGAGGCCGCCGGCTGCCTCGCCTCCGGGCCCCCCACGGCCGCGGCCCGCAAGGGCCGCCCCGGCGCCGCGGCGGGCGCCAGCCGCTGGAGCGTTTTCATCCCCGCCGACGCGCCGTACCTCGTCACCCGGGTGCCGCCGATCCCGGTCGACGCCTTCTTCGACCTGCTCGGCGGCCGCGAGGCCAGGGAAGGGGAGCCGGCCGGCACCCTGTTCGCCGCCGAGGGTTCGGGCATCGATGCGGTCGAGGTGCTGACGCTCAAGCTCGCTGCCTTCGTGCAGCTCACCCGCGCCCTGCGGCAGTACAGCCTGCTGCTGGATCTGCCTCACCTCGACCTCCACCCGGGGCAGGTGGCGGTCGAGCCGGGCCTCCGTACCGGCACGCTCGCCGACATGTGGAGCTTTCGGGTCAAGCTCACCGGCATGTCCTCGGCCCGCATGCACCCGATCGTCCCGGCAGCCGCCGGCCGTGCCGGCGTCGAGGTGCTGCTGCCGCCGGCCCGGCCGAGCGTGCCGTTCGCCTCGCCCGCGGTGCAGGCGGCCTGCCTTGCCACTCCGAGCACTGCCGAGGCGCTGATCGAGAGGGCGGCCGCCGAACCAGGGGAGGGCGGGCTGTGGCGCATCGAGGGCAGGCTGCGCGACCCGCTAGGGTTCTTTCCCCCGCCGAGCCCCCGCGACTGGCTGGGGCTCGAGTGGCCGGCGGGCTTCGCCGCCGGCGGCACGGCCGTTGCCGCCCGCCTCGATCCCCGGGGCGGTGGTCGCGGCGCGGGGAGCGAGCTGGTGTTCACCAGCGAGCCCTTTGCCTTTTCCCCGGCCGCGGCGCAGCACGTCGCGCGCAGCGGCGGGCTGCGGGTGCCCGGCGTGCGCTATCGCATCTATCCGGCCCTGGGCGTCGCCGAGGATCTTTACTCGCTGGGCCTTTTCCTCTTGCGCGCTCTCCTGGTCAACGATGGGCAAGGGCTCTCGGACCTGACGCCGGTGATCGCGGCGGTGGCGCAGCGCGACCAGGGCGACCGCCAGGGCGTGCGGCGCACGGTCGACGAGGTGCTGTCGTCCCTGCTCGCCGACCTGCCCGAGAGGCTTGGCAAGATGAACGTCTTCCATCGTGAAGTCGATCGCCAGGCGGACCGCCCCAACTCGATCCCTTACGAGATCTGGGTCGAGGTGCTGTCGCTGGCTCTGCGGCTGACCGCGGGCGGCCCCGGCTTCGGTCTGGACGCCGGCGAGCCGGCTGGCGCCGCCGCGCCCGGAGGAGACGGCACCCAGCTCGTGAATCCCCTGGACGCCGTCCTGGCTCAGGCCGAGGACCTGGTGCGCCGTCTCCGCGGGCTGCTCTTCGAGCGCCAGCCGGTGCACGTCGAGATCCAGTCGGTCATCGCCGAGCTGCTGGCCGAGCAGGAGTCGCCCGGAGAGGTCGTGCGCGGACCCGGCACCGACCCGATCAAGCCCTGAGGCGGCGCCGGCGCGCTCTATTGCGGTCTAAGGCGCGCCATGCATTTCTTCTGCGGCGATCAGAGCCCTTCGGGACGGAGCTTGGCGAGAAACTCTCGTGCGGGAACCTGCTCGCATCGTTTTCCGCTCCGCTCGCACTCGTACGCCAAGCTCCGGGCGAGCTCCTCGCGGAACTCTCGGCGCAGGAAGGTAAAGATCGCCCAGTCGCCATCATGGCCCGGGATCATCAGGCCGCAGCTTCCATGGATGACGGGTAGATCCGCCAGGGAAATCTCTCGCCGAAGGAACCGGCGCAGATCGAGCTTGCCGAGCCGGGGTGGCAAAGAGCCCGGAACGGAGAGGAGGACGGTCTGAGCCTCCATGTGCCAAAGGTCGGGATGGAACAACCGGCTCGCCACCTCCGGGACGGCGGTGCTCATTAGGGCGAGCGGCGGCTCCTTGCGGCCGAGGCGCAAGGCAGACGCGAGGCGCGAACGCTCGATAGCGCGGATCGAGGCGCCTCCAATCTGAACCCAGTCTTCTTCCGCGGGAGCGTTCCCCTCCGCGAGGAACGTGAGGCTGAAGCAGGCGCATAGGATACTGGCCAGGAGCCGGGCGATCGGCTCGAATCCCTCTCCCGCATCCACCGGCGCGGCGCGCAGCCGCCAACCCAGCAGGGCCGCAGCACCTCCACCGGAAACCGGTAGAGAGACTCCCCAGTCCCCGTGATGCGGATCGCGGACGAAAACGAGGGCTCCCAAGTTATCCACCACAGGAAGCGCTCACCTCCGGGGGGCCGGCACTTCCGGCAGGGGCTCGAAATAGGTCTCTTTCACCCAGTCGTAGACCTTGGTCGTTGCCCAGGAACTGGCGTTGTAGCCTCCGACACCTCCCACGATAGTGCCGATGAGGCCCCCGATTGCGGTACCAACGGCCGTACCGCCAACGGGTTCGATCGCCGTACCGATGCCCCCTCCGATCTCGGCAAAGCTGGCTCCCAAAGCTTCGGCTCCCGCCCAGGCTCCCGTCCAACCCGAGGCTACTCGGGCGACCTGGCGCCAGCGCTCCTTCGCGACGACGATCGAGTAAGCGTCCGCGACGGCGCCCGCCACGAGGAACACCCTGCCCGCATAACGGAAGAACTTCGCTCCTGTATAGAGAGCCTCGCCAACCTGGCCTGCGGGCGTGTGGTCAGCGATACCGAAAAAATCATAGGTCCCCTTCTGGTTCCAGTGATAATCGATCTTCCCAGTGACCGTGTTCCACCCGTAGTCGAGGCGGAGAGCACGTTTGCCATCCGCGCTCTGGAAGAAGAGGGCCGATGTCGAGCCCTTCCAGTTGATCGCCTTCAACTCGATGGCAAGGCCATTGCTCCCCGGGATCGGGATGCGGATGACGGAACCGATCCCGATTCCCACTCCGACCGAGCCTGTGGAGATGACGTGATCGCCATCGGATGAAGCTTGCTGGACAGGGGGGGTGGGACCCGTTCGAAAATCGCTGGCCAGGTAGGAGCTGCGCGCGGATGAAAGTTTCGGGGGTAGACCGAGGGGTTGATTCACTCCCGGGACGCCGCAGCGCTGGCGTGGGGCGTTTCCGCCATTTCCCAGATTGTGCCTCCGCCCTCTCATTCCTTCCTCCTCATGAAAGCGGACAGCCGCGTCTACCGCCGCAGCGCGTCGTCGAGATAGGCGGCGGCGCGCAGGTCCAGGTGCATGAGCTTGCGGCGCAACGCCTCGACGACCGGCCGGACCGCTTCCGGGTCCGCCGGGCCGCCGCGCTTGGCAGGCCGCGAGTAGGAGACGATGAGCGCTTGGTAGAGCTCGACCGCGGTCTCCGGCTCCCAGTCGGCGAAGCTGAAGCGCTCGGTCTCGGTCTCCAGCAGCTCGAGCAGGGCCCGGGCCCAGGCGACCTGGCCGGCTTGCAGGCAGAGCCGGCCGGCGGCGAGCCGCGTGCGGAAGCGGGAGCGGGGCCCCGGCGCGCGCTCCACGGCGGCCTGCAGGCGCTCGAAGGCATCGGCGAGCTGCTGGCGGCCGAGGAGGTCCTGGATCGCCGCCGCCTCGGCGGCCGAAAGGGCAGTCCCCTCGTCCGCCGCGGCTCCGGAGCGCGCAGGCAGGCCAGCAACGGCCTCGCCGGCCGAGCTGCCGGAGAGCCCCGCGAGCCACTGCCGCGTCGCCTCGGTGGCGAAGGGGGCGCGGTCCGAGAACGACAACCCCGGCAGATTGGGGAAGCGCGCCAGCAGCTGCGCGATCTCGTGCTGCACCGCCGCGGCGGTGCGCGCGCCGGCTTCGGGGTCGAGGCGCTCGAGCGCGGTCACGGTGTAGCGCTGCAGGTCGAGCCAGAAGGCGCCGGCCCCTTCCTGGAAGGCGCCCTCGCTGGCGTTCAGGAGGTCGGCCCACTGCTCGCCCTGGAACAGGCCGTCGAGCGCCGTGCGCTGCTGCGGGCGCGGCGGCGGCACCCGCGTGACGCCGGTCGCGGGATCGGCAGGCGGCGGCGAGGCGAGGGTGTCCCACCGCACGGCGCGCAGCAGCCGGTAGGGCAGGACGGAGAACGGCTGGGTCTGCCGTAGCGCCGGAATGAGGACCAGCATGCGGTCCACGATCTCGCCGGCCGTGGCATCGGCGGCAAGCGGCGCGGCGGCGGGAAGTGGCGGAGGCGGTGCGGTGCCGGCGCCGGCGCCGCCACCGGCGCCGGCAGCCGGTGCGGCAG
>DATKFK010001014.1:0-6288 GCA_035544375.1 Thermoanaerobaculia bacterium | reverse complement strand
TTGAACTCCTGCACGTCCTCGACGCTGTAGTTCTGCAGCGCGCCGCCGATGGTGTCGTCGGTGTTGTCGCCGCCGTCGACGGTGAAGTTGACGTTGCGGCCGATGCCGCCGTTGAGCTCGACCACCAGCTGGCCGGGCTTGGTCGGGTCCGAGTTGTAGCCCAGGGTGGTGCCGGGGGCGAGCACCGCCAGGTTCGCGAACTGCCGGCCGTTGAGCGGCAGGGTGTCGAGCTCCTGCTGGCTGACCACCGTGCCGATGCTCGGCGTGTTCTGGATCAGCGGCGCCTCGTCGACCACGGTGATCGACTCCTGGACCGCCGACTGGGCGAGGGTGATCTCGAGCTTGCGGGTGCTGGCCACGTCCACGTTGACTCCGTCGACGGTCACCGAGCCGAAGCCCGAAAGGTCCGCCTTGACGGTATAGACGCCGACCGGCAGCGAGGGCAGCGAGAACGAGCCGTCGCCACCGGTGACGGTGGTGCGCTCGTACCCTGTGCCCTTTTGCGCGGCGGTGACGGTGACACCGGGCAGGCCGGCGCCGCTCTTGTCGACGACCTTGCCGCCGACGGTGCCGCCGGCCGCCTGGGCCGCGGCCCGAGGGGCCCCGGCGAGCACCGCGAGCAGCAGCGCCACGGCGACCGCGGCGGCGATGCTCAACCGGTCCAGGACCTTCAATCGCTTACGTTGCATGTTGACTCTCCTTTGAAATTCCGGCGAAACGGAAACCAGAAGCGCGGAGAAGCCCGCGCGAGAAATCATGCCGACCCCAGGGACATGGCGCATGGCCATCACCGGCGGTGCGGCCAGGTGCTGCCAGTGGCCGTCGCTGACGTCGGAGGCCGGCGGCGGCGATCACCTCCCTCCTGCCGGGCGCCTTGCCGGTGGCGCGGCGGCGGTGCTCAGCTGCTCCAGGAAATGGCGTGCCGCCTGCCGCTGCTCCGCAAACTGCCGCGGTTCGCTGTCGGTGGCGCGAAGGTAGTCGCGATAGGCGTCCGCGGCGGCGGCGCGGTCGCCGGCCATCTGCAGGGCGATGGCGCGATTGAGGCGCACCTCCTGGTAGCCGGGAGCGAGCGCCAGGGCGCGATCGAAGAAGGGGACCGCGGCGGCAGGCTGATCGCGCTCCACCGCCAGGGTGCCGAGGCCGTTCCACGCCTCGGGATAGTTGGGAGCCACCGCCAGCGCGCGGCGGTAGGCCTGCTCCGCCTCGCCCAGGCGGCCGAGCCCGCGCAGCACGTTGCCGAGGTTGTTCCAGGCGTGGGCGTTGCGCGGGTCGGCGGCGGTGGCGGCGGCGAACTCGCGGCGCGCGTCCTGGGGCCGCTGCTCGCCGAGCAGCACGATGCCCAGCGTGTTGTGGGCTTCGGCCCGGCCGGGGTCCAGGCGCAGCGCGCGCTCGATCGCGGCGCGGGCCTCGCCCAGCTGGCCGGCCTCCTGCAGGGCCGAGGCCAGGTTGTACCAGGCTTCCGGGTCGCCGGCGGCATCCGCCGCGGCGCGCCGGTACAGCGGGATGGCGCGGTCGAGCCGGCCGCGCTCGCGCAGCGCCTGGGCCAGCTTGGCGCGGAAGACGGCGTTGGGCGGATCGGCGGCCACCACCGCTTCCAGGTCGGCCAGCGCGGCGTCGGCCTTGCCGGCCAGCTGCTCGTCGTGGGCGCGCTCGAAGCGCTGGAACAGCTCGACCTGGCGCCGCGAGTCGGGGCCGCGCGGTGCGGCGCCGGCGGCGGGGGCGGCGGCGGTTGCGCCCGCCGCGACGGCGGCGCTTGTGCCGGCGGCCCCGGTCGCAGGGCTCGAGGCGACGTACCCGAGGCTCGCCAGGCGGGCACGCGTTTCCGCATCGGGCGGCGCCGGCGTTGCCCCGCGCGGCACGCCTGCGGCTCCCGGGCGCCGGCGCACGGTGGTTGCCTCGATCTCCGCGAGCCGCGTCGCGAAGCCGCGCAGGGCGGTCGCGGCGTCGAAACCGGCGGCCGGACCGGCGGCCGGACCGGCGGCGGCGGCGGAGGCGGCGTGGCCGCGGGCGGCGGCCGGCGCCGCCGTGCCGGCCGTGCCGGCCAGGTTCACCGCCTCGTGCGGGTCGCGGGTCAGGTCGTACAGCTCCGGCCAGGCGCCGCCGCCCCCGGAGATGTACTTGAGGTCGCGGCGGCGCAGGGCGGCGAGCGGGCTCCAGCCGAACACCTCGGGATAGCGGGTCTCGGCATAGAGGTCGATCGGCGGCGGCTCGCGCCGCGCCGTGAGCGCGGCGGAGAGGTCGCGCCCGTCGGCGGGCCGGGTCCACGGCAGCCGCAGCAGACCGGCGAGGGTTGGCGCCAGGTCCACCAGGCTCACCGGCGTTGCCACCGCCCTTGGCGCGAGGCCGGGAGCGCGCAGCAACAGGGGCACCGCGAGGTCCGGCTCGTACAGCAGCAGGCCGTGGGTCGCCTCGCCGTGCTCGCCCAGCGACTCGCCGTGATCGGCGGTCACCGCCACCACCGTGCGCTCGCGCCAGCCGCGGCGGTCGAGCTCGGCCAGCAGGCGGCCGAGTTGCGCGTCGTCGAAGGCGACGGCGCCGTCGTAGGGCCGGCCCGGGTGGCGTTCGCGCTGCGGCGAGGGCGCGTTGTAGGGCGCGTGGGCGTCGTACAGGTGGACCCACAGGAAGAAGGGGCGGGCGTCGTCGCGGCCGAGCCAGGCGAGGGCGCGATCGACCACCACGTTGCCGGGACGTTCCGCCTCCAGCACCCAGCCGGCGTTGGGATCGCGGTTGACCTCGTCGTCGTAGACCGCGAAGCCCGGCTGCAGGCCGAAGCGGTGATCGAGCACGAAGGCGGCGACGAAGGCGCCGGTGCGATAGCCGGCGCCGGCGAGAGTGGTGGCGAGAGTGGCGGTGCCCGCCGGCAGGCCGGCGGCGCCGTTGTTGCGCACGCCGTGGTGCAGGGGCAGCAGGCCGGTGAGGATGCTGGTGTGGGAGGGGAGGGTCAGCGGCACCGGCGAGGCGGCGTGGGCGAAGCGGATGCCCTCGCTCGCCAGCCGGTCCAGGGCCGGCGTCTCGGCGAGCGCATCGCCATAGCAGCCGAGGTGATCGGCCCGCACCGTATCCAGGGTCACCAGCAGCAGGTTGCGAGGGCCCCCTGCGGGGTCGCCGGCGGCCGCTCCACCGGCGTCGCCGGCGTCGCGCGGCTCGCGAGCATCGCTCGCGACGCTTGCAGCTCCATCGGCGCCGCCGCCAGCGCCGCCGGAGGCATTGGGGCGCGTGCCGGCGTTGGCGGTGGCACGGCCGCCGCCGCAGCCCGCCGCCGCCAGCGCCATGGCCGCCGCGAGCAGCGTCCACCCCAGGGCGCGCCGGCGAGCAACGAGTGCCGCGACAGGCGACAGGCGGTCGCGGCTCCGAGGGTCGCCAGTCGCGACACTCGTTGCTGGTCGGTCGCGGCTCCTAGGGTCGCCAGTCGCGACACTCCTTGCTGGTCGGAGCCGCGGCCAAGGCCGAGGCGAGCCACCCGGAAGGGAGGCGGGGCACAGCGGCCGCTCAGGCCCTCGAGAATCCATGCCTCTGGGCATTTTCCTGGCAGGAGAATAGCGAAAAAGACCGCATTGCGGGAAGCTGGCGGCGGCCGGGAGGCCCCCGCGTGCCGGAAACATGTGGGCTTGCCCTCCGTAGGGAAGAGTGCGCGCCGCCGCCGCAGGCGGGATGGCGCGCGCGCTCCGCCGCCGACCCGCGGGAAGGGTCGGCGCCCTGCGAGGAAGGCTCCGCGGCGCACTTCCGCGGGGCGCCGACCGGCCGGGAGCGTCTGATACCATAGCCGGCGAGCACTCCCAGGAGGCTGCAATGAGCAACGGGTACGAACAGGCCCAAGGGCAGCGGAATCTACTCGAAAGACTGGGGGCAAAGATCCCCGGCTACCGGGGCTTTCAGGACCGCGAGCTGCGTCGCGACGTCGACAAGCTGCAGCGCGAGCACCTGGCCGGCGAGCTGGGGCGGCTGAAGGCCATGCTCGCCAACCGCGCCCGGGATTACACCGATGCCGGACAGCTGGCGGCGCTCGCCCCCTTCGGCCGCCTCGACCGGCAGCTCGACGGCTTGCAGCAGACCATCCGCTTCAGCGACTACGGCGCGTCGGGGCTCTTCGATCCGGTGAAGATCAACCAGCCGGAGCTCGAGCGGATCTACGCCTTCGACCTGGGGGTCGTGGACGATGTCGCGGCCGTCGAGGAGGCGATCGCCGCGGTGCCTGCCCCGGCCGGAGACGCCGCCGCGGCCGGAGACGTCGAGGCCCTGGACCGTGTGCGCGACCTGGTCCGCGCGCTCGACGACAAATGGCGCCAGCGCCGCCAGGTCATCAGCGAGGCGGTGCAGTCGGCGCAGCCGGTCTGAGCCGGAGCCCCCGGACACCCGGAACCCCCGACCCAAGAACCGGCCGCCAGGGGCTTCGCCCGCAAGAAATTGCGCGAGGCGCGAGGCCGGCCGGCGCCGTGACAGGAGACGAAACGATGGACGTCATTCAATACCACGACCCGCAGGGGCAGACGATGGTGGCGCGCGTGCCGCCGGACGGCACCTACGACATCCGGCTGGGCAGCCAGCTGATCGTCGAGGAGAGCCAGCAGGCGGTGTTCTTCCGCGACGGCAAGGCGCTCGACACCTTCGGCCCCGGCCGGCACACCCTGGCCACCCAAAACGTGCCGATCCTGACGCGGCTGCTCAGCATCCCGTTCGGCGGCACCTCGCCGTTCCAGGCGGCGGTGGTCTTCGTCTCGATGAAGACCTACCTCGACCTGAAGTGGGGCACCAAGGAGCCGGTGGTGTTCCGCGACAAGGACCTGGCGATGGTGCGCCTGCGCGCCTTCGGCAAGTTCGCGGTGCGGGTGGCCAACGCCCAGCTGTTCGTCAACACCATCGTCGGCACGCGCGGCGCCTACTCGACCGACGGTGTCGAGAGCTACTTCCGCGACGTCATCGTGGCGCGGCTGACGGACGTGCTGGGCGAGAACCTGACCTCCATCTTCGATCTGCCCAAGCTCTACGACGAGCTGTCGATGGGCCTCAAGTCGAGGGTGGCGGACGACTTCGGCAAGTACGGCATCGAGCTGGTCGATCTTTTCCTCGGCGCCATCACGCCGCCCGAGGAAGTGCAGAAGATGATCGACGAGCGCAGCGGCATGGGGGCGCTCGGCGACATGAACACCTACCTCAAGTTCAAGACGGCGCGGGCGATCGGCGACGCGGCCCAGCAGCCGGGCGGCGCCGGCGGCGTCCTCGGCGCCGGCCTCGGGCTCGGCATGGGTGCGGGTGTCGGGGCGATGCTGCCCGGCATGATGCGCGACGCGATGCAGGGCGGCGGCGGTCCGGCGCCGCAGACCGCGCCGCCGGCGCCGCCTGCCGCGGCGGCCCAGCCGGTGCCGGTCCCGCAGTCCCCGCCGGCAGCCGCGGCGGGCGCCTCGCCCGGCCCGGCCGGGACGCCGTCGCCGGGAGCGGCGAGCGGGAGCGCGGCGGCCGGCGCGGCCCCGGCGGCCGGCGCGGCCTTCTGTTTCAACTGCGGCCAGAAGCTTCCTTCGGGCGCGGTCTTCTGCCCGTCGTGCGGTACCAGGGTCGCTGCCGCTTAGGAAGGCAGTCTTTGGCTCCCGGCCCGGGCGGGCCCTGCCCCGGGAGGCGCTGCCGCGCGCGGCCGCCGTGCAGTCGGGTGTTCGGGGAGCGGCCGCAGGGCCTGCTGGCCTGTCACGCCGGCGCTGCACCTTTCGCGGCACAATGGGAGTTAAAATAGGCAGCTCTCTATGGATCGTGCAACCACTCGATCGGGGGTTCGCCCTGAGCGCGCGTGAGCCGGGGACCGTCCTCGACGGCAAGTACGAGATCGTCCAGCGCCTGGCCAGCGGCGGGATGGGAGAGGTCTACCTGGTGCGCCACGTCCACCTGCAGGAGCTGCGGGTGGTCAAGATCCTGCGCCAGGATCTCGCCGCCGACCCGGTGGCGCAGAAGCGCTTCGTCCGCGAGGCGCGCCTGGCGACCCAGATCAAGCACCCCAACGTCGCCATCCTCTACGACTTCGCGCGCCTGCCGGAAGGCAGCTTCTACATGGTCTGGGAGCACATCCAGGGCCAGGACGTCGGCGACTGGCTGCGGGAGCGCGGCCCCTTCCCCGTGGGCACCGCGATCCGGCTGGGCATCCAGGCCCTGCGCGGGCTCGGGGCGGTCCACTCGGCCGGCATCATCCACCGCGACGTCTCGCCCGACAACCTCATGATCATGGAGAACAGCCGGCAGCAGGCCTGGCTGAAGATCATCGATCTTGGGCTGGCGAAGAACCTGACCCCCGACGACAGCACCAGC
>DATKFK010001013.1:0-3919 GCA_035544375.1 Thermoanaerobaculia bacterium | reverse complement strand
CGGCCGGCGCACAGCGCTCAGCGCAGCCGCGCCACCACCAGCGTGATGTCGTCGGCCTGCTCGACGCTGCCTTTCCAGTTGGCGAGATCGGAGAGCACGCTGTCGCGCACCTCGCGGGCGGTGCGGCCCGGCGCCGCCCTGGCGATGGCGCGCGTGAGGCGCTCCTCGCCATAGTCCTGCTCGTGGTCGTTGTGCATCTCGATGACGCCGTCGGTGTAGACGACCAGCAGGTCGCCGGTCGCGATCGGGACCTCGTTGCGGACGTAGCGTGGATCGGCGAAGGTGCCGAGCGGCGGGGCGCCGCTGCCGACCGCGGCGACGGTGCCCGTCGCGGCCCGGTAGTGCAGCAGCGGCGGGTGGCCGGCGCTGGTCACGGCCAGCGTCCCGGCCTCGCGATCGACCATCGCCAGCAGCAGGGTCACGTAGGTGCGCTTGTCGGTGGTGCGCCGCACCATGCTGTCCAGGCGCCGCAGCGCCTCCGGCGAAGCGAGATCGTCCTCGAGCAGGTAGAGACAGCTGCGCACGCCGGACAGCAGCAGGCCGGAGGCGAGGCCATGGCCCGAGACGTCGGCGACCGCCAGCACCAGGCGCGAGGGGGTGAGGCGGAAGGTGTCGTAGTAGTCGCCGCCCACCTCGGTGGCGGGCAGCGACGCCGCCGACAGGTCGAGCCAGGCGATGTCGGGCGGCGCCTGGGGCAGCATGCTGAGCTGGATCTTGCGTGCGTAATCGATCTCCTCGCGCATCCGCAGGCGCTCGCGCGAGCGGGAGTGCTCGCGCCGCCAGATCGCCAGGAAGCGCCGCTTGTCGAGCTGGGTGAGCGTCGCGGCGGCGATCAGGCAGACCGCCGTCACCACCGCGATGCCGATCTCGAGGTCCTGGGTGTTGACCGCGGTCGGGCTGGCCATCGCCGCCGCCGCGGCGCCGCCGGTCGCCTCCAGGCCGCCAGGGCCCCAGTGCAGCGCCTCGGCCACCCAGAAGGCGCCGTAAAGCACAACGTGCTCGAGCAGCCGCAGGCGAAACGCCATGAGCACCAGCGGGAAGAGGCCGCCGAGCTGCAGCTGCGCATCGGCGCCCGACTGCACGGTCCACAGCTCGGGCAGGCACATCTGCACGAAGAAGTAGCCGACGAGGATCTGCCGGAAGTGGCGCTCGAAGAAGCGCTCGCGATAAACGGCGATGAAACCCAGGACGGCGACCAGGTTCAGCGCGTAGAACGCCACCCGCAGCGCCGAGACCCGCGTCGCCGCCGCCACCGCCAGGCCGACCAGGGCGAGCACGGCGACCAGCAGCAGCAGCCAGCGCAGGCGGCTGAAGTTCTTGGCATCGAAGTGCTTCTGCAGGGCGAGCGCCTCGGGCAGCTGCACGAGGTCGTCGATGGAGGTTTCTCTCACGGCGCCGCGGGTGTCTCGTCTCAGAAATTCGCGTTATTAGTCGGCGAGCAATCCGGCCACCTGGCCAGGCGCGCCGACGCAGGCATAGTCGAAGCTATGTCGAGGAGGCGCAACGCCGCCAGGAGGCCGGAGGGCCGGCGAATAATGATGCGAATTTCTGAGACGGGACACTGGCTCAGCCCTTCGCCGCCTTGACCGCCGCGGTCAGCGCCGGCACCACCTCGTGAAGATCGCCAACCAGGCCGTAGTGCGCGACGGTGAAGATCGGCGCGCTGGGATCCTTGTTGATGGCCACGATCACCGACGAGCCCTTCATCCCGACCAGGTGCTGGATGGCGCCGGAGATGCCGGCGGCGATGTAGAGACGCGGCGCCACCGTCTGGCCGCTCGAGCCGATCTGGCGCTCGCGCGGCAGCCAGCCGCTGTCGATCACCGGCCGGCTCGCGCCGATCTCGGCGCCCAGCGCACGCGCCAGGTCCTCGACCGGCCCGATCTTGTCCGCGCCGCCGACGCCGCGGCCCACGGCCACGATGACGCCGGCCTTGGTGAGGTCGACCTGCTGGGCGGTCACCTGCTCGTAGCCCAGGATCTCGCGGTCCGGCCGCGCCTGGCCGGGGTCGACCGGCAGCGGCTTGACCTCGGGGGCGATGCCCGCCGCGGCCGGCGCCACGCCGTCCGCCGGGAACGAGCCAGATTGCACCGAAACCAGCACCGGCCCTGCGCCGCGAACCCGCACCGTGGCCTGCAGCTTTCCTCCCAGCACCGGCCGCGACCAGACCAGGCCGGCGGCAGCGCCGTCGGCGCCGGACGCCGAGAAGCCGGTCACTTCGGGCAGCAACCCCGCTCCGGTGCGTTGCGCCAGCCGCGGCACGAAGTCAACGGTCTGGTAGGTGTGGGGAAAGACCACGAAGTCGGGGCTCGCCGCGGCGATCGCCGGCGCCAGCACCCCGATCCAGGCACCCGGCGTGTACGCGGCGAGCGCCGCGTGATCGGCGACGTGGACCGCGGCGAGGTCGCGCTCCGCCAGCTCCTGGGCGGCGCCTGCGAGCCCCGTCCCCAACAGCACCGCCTCGACACGAGCGGAATCGAGGGTCGCAGGCAGCGGCGCGGGTCCGGGTCCGCCGGGCTCGGCGATCTGGCCGAGGGCGGCCGCCAGGCGCTGTGCCGCCGCCACCGCCTCCCACGAGACGCGCGAGACCCGCCCCTCCCGCAGCTGGGGCACCACCCACACACGCCAAGGCCGCCGCGGCCGCGCCGCCGCCGCCTCCTCCCCCTCATTCTCGTTGGCCGTCACAACACCCTCGCTTCCTGCCGCAGCTTCGCCACCAGCGATTCGGCAGCGGTCTTGGCGTCGCCCTCGATCATCTGCGCGCCCTTGCCAGCCGCCGGGAACGCCACCGACAGGACTTCGAGCCGGGAGCCGGCGACGCCGAGCTGCGCCGGATCGAGCCCGAGGTCGGCGGGAGAGGGCACGGCGATCTCCTTCTTCTTGGCTTGCATGATGCCCTTGAGGGAGGCGTAGCGGGGATGGTTGATGCCGGCCTGGATCTCGAGCACGGCGGGCAGCCGGACGCGTGAGACCTCGTTGATGCCGCTCTCCATCTCGCGGGTGACCTTGGCGCTCACCGGCGCGCCGCTGGGCGGCTCGAGCTCGACTCCCATCACCAGCCAGACGTGGGGCCAGCCGAGATGGCCGGCGATGACCGAACCGGTGGCGCCGAAGCCGGCGTCGTCGGACTGGGAGCCGGTCAGCACCAGGTCGAAGGGCTCGCGCGCCAGCGCCGCCGCGAGGGCGCGGCCGGTCGCGAGAGCGTCACCGCCGGCGAACGCCGGATCGGCAAGATGGACGGCACGCGCGGCGCCCAGGGCCAGCGCCTTGCGCAGCGCTTCGCGCACCCGCTCGGGACCGAGGCTGAAGGCGACCACCTCGCCGCCGCTGCGCTCGGCCAGGCGCAAGCCCTCCTCCAAGGCATATTCGTCGCTCTCGTTGACGATGAATGGCAGGTCCTCCTCGTCCAGCCCCTTGCCGTCGCGGCTGAGGCGCAACCGCGCCTCGGCGTTGGGAACCTGCTTGATGCAGACCGCGATTAACATGATTTTGGTTTCTCAGCCTCCGGGGACGCCCCTCCCCTTCGCTTCGGCCAAAAGCTGCGGATCAGAGCGTCGGCCCCGGTACCCGGACCGCCGCACCGTTGACGCCCGCGGCAGCGGGGGTGCCGAGATAGTAGATCACTTCCGCCACCGCCTTGGTGCTCACCCACTTCGCCGGGTCGGCGTCAGGCATCGCCAGGCGGTTGGCCGGCGTGTCCATGGTCCCGGGCAGCACGGCGTTGGCGCGCCCGCCGAACGGCGCGACCTCGCGGGCCAGCGACTCGACCAGGCGCAGCGTCCCGGCCTTCGCCGCCGCGTAGGCCGCGACCCCAGCCTCGCCGAGCAGCGCCGCCGGCGACGCCACCACCACCAGAGCACCGCCGCCCGCGCGCTCGAAGCAGCGGGCACACTCGCGGGCCACGCGGAACGTGCTGTCG
>DATKFK010001012.1:0-3100 GCA_035544375.1 Thermoanaerobaculia bacterium | reverse complement strand
CCGGCATCCTGGTAGAGATCGAGGGCGGCGGCGATGCGGCCGGCAGCGAGCTGCTCGGATGCGGTGCGCTGCCAGGGCTCGCGCTGACGGCCGCCGGCGTCGAGCCTGCCGCACGGATAATGCTCGAGCAGGCCGCGCAGGGCGTCGCCGGCGCCGATCGCCTGGAGCCGTTCGGGGTCGCCGAGCAGGACGACCTTGGCATGGCGCTCGTCGGCATGGGCAAGGATGCGGCCGAGACGCCGCACGTCGAGCATTCCGGCCTCGTCGAGGACGAGGACGCAGCGCGGATGGAGATGATCGGCGCCTTGCGACCAGACGCGCTCGAGGTTGGCGAAGGTGCCGGACGGGATGCCCGCCTCGGTCTGCAGCGCGTCCACGGCCCTGGCGGTCAAGGCGGTGCCGCGCACGTCGTAGCCACGCTCCCGGTAGGCGGCGGCGACGTCGCGGGCGGTGGCGGTCCTGGCGGCATCGTCGGCGCTGACGATGAGGGCGAGGTCTGGCGCGGAGGCGGCATGAAGGACGGCGGCGCGGCGCTCGGCGGAGCGGCCGGGGCCTGCAGGCGCCGCCGGATCGGGCAGCTGGGCCGCGGCCGAGGGCTCGTGGCCGGCGGCGGGCATCCGGTCTTCACCGCCGAGATCGAGGCGGTGATCGTTCCGCGACGACAGGCTGGCGGCAGCCGCGAGGAAGCGGGCTTCGGCGTCCAGGTAGTCGCGGGTGGTATAGCGGTTGGCGGTGCCGGCAGCCGTGCCGAGGTCGAGGAGCCGGTCCGAGCTCAAGGCGGCGCGGACCAGGGCGATGCTGTCCGGCTGGTAGAAAGCGGCGCGGCGCAGATCGGCCGCGGTGAAGGTTGCGGAGGTCGCGGCGATGCGGTCGAGCAGCGTCGCGGCGCGGTGCTCGAGGCTGTCGGCGGGCCGCGGTGCGGGCTCCCGAGGCGGCGACGCGACGGCAGGCGGCTCGGGGTGCGCCCGGCGGTGCTCCTCGAAGGTCTCGCCGAAGCGGCGGGCGAGCCTGGGGCCGGAGAGCGACCGGTCGACGCGGATGAGGGAGGTGAAAGCCGAGCCCGCGACGATGGTGAGGCCCGGATGCTTGGGGGCGGGCTCGAGACGAAAGCCGCGGGCCGCGAGGCGCGCTTCGAGGTCCTGCCAGCCGGCGGCCTCGGCGAAGTCGGCGGCGGCCTGGACACGGACGCGATGGGGGAAGGGTTGCTCACCGCTGCGGCAAGCTCGTAGATAGGCGCCGTCGCTGAGCGGCGGGAGGGCCGCGACGCCGGCACCGCAGCGGATCAACCCAAAATCGAGCTCGATGCGGTGTACAGCTTTCCAGGCATTGACCAGGTCGAAGCCACGGTGCCACGTCCGGCCATCGTCGCCGACGCGATTGACGACCACGTGAACGTGCTCCCTGTCGGTGTCGCCATGGGCTACGAGCAGCGCCTGGTGCCGGACGAGCCCCAGCGCCTCCATCACCCGGTCGACAGCTTGTTCCCACCGGCTGCGATCGAGATGCTCAGCGATGCCCACACTGAGGCCGCAATGGTAGACGGGCCATACGGTGCGTGGATATTCGCTGGCGTGGGCGCGCATGACCTGGGTGACGCGCGCGGGGTCACCCAGGCCATTGAGATTGCGAGTTGACGTCCAGGCTACGCGGTTGGCCTTCGGGGAGCTTCGCACGAGGTACGCGATGAGCGCGCCGAAGTCTCGGCTGAGGCCGGTACCCCTGCCGCCGGCGCGGTGGCCGCCCCGGAAGAAGGTCACTTGGGAGGCTCCGAAGGGGCCGCCGCATCAGCGGTCAGCAGGGCGTCGAGAAGCGCATTGATCTCGTGGCGGAGGGCGCCGACGGCGCTCCGGAGGTCCGGCGTGAGGAGAGCGCCGCCGGCGCCCAGCTCGACGACCCGGTTGAGGGAGTTGCCGGCGCGGTTGACGGCGGCGATCGCCGACCGGAGGAGAGGTCGGCGGGGGATGGGCTTGCAGCCAAAGAGCACCGCACGGACGAAGCCACTGACGGTCAGTCCGCAGGCGCGGGCGTGCTCGACGAGATCGGCGAAGTCTTCCGGGTCAAGGCGGGTGTGCACAATGCACTCGCGCCCGGCGGACGATCTTGGAGGCAGCCGCGCCCGGAGCGGAGCGGGAAGCGGCAGGGGGCCTGCCGTTGCGCTCATGGCCTGCCGGCGGACCCAGCTCGAGAGGCTCACGCCGAGGGCCTTGGCGGCGGCGGCAAAAAGGTCTCGTTCGGCAACGGAAACATGGAGATGGATCGTGGTTAAAGCCATGGCAGGTCTCCAGCTCGAGCCGAACGCACGAACAGCGGCAGGCGAGGAGGGATCATTGCTTCCCGCGGTCGCCCGCGGGGCCAGGTTATACATCAGAACATGTAATGTCAAGCATTCGTAATGGTCGCAAATCGAAGCTCGACCGCCGAGTGTCCCGATCGGCCGCCGGCGGCTCGCCGCGACGGTCACGCGCGGCGCCGGATCGCCGGTGCCGGAGGATGCGCGCCGGCTCCGGATGCAGACCGCTTCGATGGACGCCGGCTACGGATGGACGCCGGCTCGGATGGGCACCGCTCCGATGGACGCCGGATGGACGCCGGCTCCGGATGGACGCCGGCTCGGATGCACACCGCCCCGATGGACGCCGGCGTTACGGTGCCTGGATCGACGCGGTCCACCCCAATGGCAATGCGTACCTGCTGGTTTGCGCAAGGAGTGTCGAAACAGCAGTGGCGGCGCGATTTTTGCATTGAGATCCGGCGGGCGTATTTGTGCCAGGGGGTGCCGATGGAACTCTTGAGGCCCTGTTGGAAATGCGGTCAGCCGCCGGTCGCCGGCCCTGCCGCTGTCGCCGCCGTCACGCAGACGTGGTTGATCTCGTGCCCGCGTTGTGGAGAGGGGACCGATGGTTTTGCCACGATCGAAGCCGCGGCGGCAGCCTGGAACAGCCAGCCCCAGGGCGGGGATGCGGCCGATTCTTCGACTTCCGGCGAGGGCGATGATGGCGCCGAGCCGGTGGTCGGGCTCGTCGAAGGTCTCGCCGTGCCGGTCTGACCCGCCCCAGCCGCAACGCCGCCGCCCCCCCCGCACCGCCGGCCCCACGGCCAG
>DATKFK010001011.1:0-2240 GCA_035544375.1 Thermoanaerobaculia bacterium | reverse complement strand
ACCAGGTGCTGGCGCCGGACGCGAGCGGCGGCCTCTGGCTGGGCAGCGCCGCCGGGATCTGGCGTTTTCCGAAGGTGGCGCAGCCCGCCTCGCTGCGGCAGGTGCCGAAGCGGTTCTGGCCGGCGCCACGGGCGATGGGCGAGGTCGTGCGCCTCTTTGCCGACGCGCGCGGCGAGCTGTGGGTCTCGTCGCTCGGCAATCAGACCCCGGGCACGAACGCCAGGGAAAGGATCTCCCTCGCTCGCTTCGACCGCGCAACCGGCAGGTTCGGCGCCATGCCGCGGGTCGAGCGGCTGGGGCGCGGCGCGCCGTCCGCCTTTGCCGAGGACCCCTACGGCAGCCTCTGGATCGGTTTCTCGAGCGGCGGCCTGGCGCGGCTGCGCGGCGAGGCGGTGGACCTCTTCGTGCCCGGCCCGGGCGTGCCGCCGGGCGCGATCAACGACCTCTTCGTGGACAGCCGGCAGCGCCTGTGGGCCGCCTCCGCTTACGGCGGAGCGATCCGGATCGACGACCCCAACGCCGCGCGTCCGCGTTCCGTCCCTTTCACCACCGCCTTGGGTCTGTCGAGCGACCGCATCCTGTGCGTGACCGAAGACCGCCGCGGCACGATCTACCTCGGCAACGGCAAGGGAGTGGACAGGCTGGACCCGGCAACCGGCCGCGTCCGGACTCTCACCACCGCCGACGGCCTCCCTTCGAGCGTCGTCAGCGTCGCCTACCGCGCCCGCGACGGCAGCCTGTGGTTCGGGACCCCGGTCGGGCCGGCGCGCTACCTTCCGGACGTCCCTCCGGCCGAAGCCCCGCCACCCATCTTCCTGAGCGGTCTACGGATCGGCGGCGTGCCCAAGCCGGTGCCGCCGCTTGGGGTGCGCAGCCTCGGGGGCTTCCAGCTGCCCGCCGGCCGCGACCAGATCGAGGTCCAGTTCACCGGCATCAGCTTCGCCTATGGCGCCGGCCTGCGCTACCAGTACCGGCTCGCCGGGTCGGCGGCGGGGTGGAGCGAGCCGCAGGCGGAGCGCTCGGTGCTGCTGGGCAGCCTGGCGCCGGGCGATTATCGCTTCCTGGTCCGCGCGGTCACGCCCGACAACGTGGTGAGCCCGGTCCCCGCCGCCTTCTCCTTCACCCTGCTGCGGCCGCTCTGGCAGCGCTGGTGGTTCCTGCTGCTGGCCGGCACCGCCGCCGCGCTGCTCGGCTGGGCGCTTCACCGTGCCCAGCTGGCCCGCATGCTCGAGCTCGAGCGGGTGCGCGCGCGGATCGCCGCCGATCTCCACGACGACCTGAGCTCGAGCCTGTCGCGGATCTCGATCCTCTCGGAGGTGGTGCGGCGCCGGATCGCCGATCCCGCGGCGGTCGAAGCAACGCTGCTCGACCAGATCGGCGAGACGGCGCGCGAGCTGATGGAGACCATCGGCGACATCGTCTGGGCGATCGACGCCCGCCGCGACGACCTCGAGAGCCTGCTGGCGCGCATCCGGCGCTTCGCGGGCGACCTGCTCGAGGCGCGCGGCGTGAGCGTCCTGTTCGCCGCCCCGCCAGGGGCCGCCGGCATCTCGCTGCGCCCCGAGGCGAAGCGGGAGCTGTACCTGGTCCTCAAGGAAGCGGTCCACAACGCCGCCAGGCATGCTCGCGCCAAGGAGGTCCGGATCGAGGTGACGGAGGCGCGCGGCGAGCTGGTGGCCGAGGTGCGCGACGACGGCGTCGGCTTCGCGCGGAGCGTCGCCGGCGAGGCAGGCCCGCGCTCCGGACATGGCCTCCACAACATCCGGACGCGCGCTGCCAAGGTCGGCGCCAAGCTCTCCGTCGATTCGGCGCCGGGCGCCGGCACCCGGGTGCGCCTGAGCTTCCGGCTGTGAGGCGAGACGCATGATCATGCCTGGCGCGCCGGGGGCCGCGGGCGATAGGGTAGGGCCATGAACGCGCAAGACCTCCTCCGGGTGGTGATCGTCGAGGACGACCGCGGCACCCGCGACGGCCTGCGGCAGCTGGTGGACGGCACGCCGGGCCTTCGCTGCCTGGCCGTCTTCGGCTCGCTCGAACAGGTGCTGGCCACCCGGGCCGGCGAGGCGCCCGACGTGGTGTTGCTCGACATCAAGCTGCCGGGTGTGCCGGGCTCGCGCGGCGTCGGCTCGCTGCGCGAGCGGTGGCCGAGCGCAGCGATCCTCATGCTCACCGCCTTCGAAGACGAGGACAAGGTCTTCGAGTCCCTGTGCAACGGCGCGACCGGCTACCTGCTCAAGCGC
>DATKFK010001010.1:0-4155 GCA_035544375.1 Thermoanaerobaculia bacterium | reverse complement strand
TGGCGCCGTCCCTGCGGAGATGATCCCACGCCCGCTCCGCGTCTATACCCACTATCGCGTCGATCAGCCAGAAGGCTACGAGGCCTTGCTGCGGCACCTCACAGGCCAGCCGCGGCACCTGCGACCGCGACCAGGAAAGGTGCCGGAGCTGCCGCCCGCAGGAGGGACCGCGGGGAACCGCCCTGCGGTTGCCAACGCGAGGCGCCAATCGTCGCCTCGACGTTTTACCGACGACGGGAGCGGCGGCCGTGCGCAGCGGGCGCAGGTGAGAGCGGTCGCGGTAATCGGTGGAAGGTGGGCGTCGGTTGATCAAGATAAGCGATGGTCGGGGGGCTGGGACCATCAAATAGCTTGACCGGCAGGGTAGATCAGCATCATCGGCGCCCGCAGGGCGCCCACACCCCTCAGACAAGGAAGCCCTCCGGGGTTGACGCCAACCCCGGAGGGCTTGTCTGCTTTCGTTGTCGACGCGAAAGGAGACGATCCCTTGTACCAGACCTTGCTGCGAGATTCCAGCTTGTTCGAGCTGCTGTTGCGCTTCGACGCCGATCTGGCGGCGACGGTTCGCGAGGGCGGATGCGCCGTCTGCGGAGGGGCGCTGCACAGCGCTCGCTACCGGCGCAAGCCACGGGGAGGTCCCCTGCGGCTTGGAGACGAGTACACCTTGCGGCAGAGCTTCTGCTGCGCCACCGAGGGCTGCCGGCGGCGAGCGACACCGCCGTCGGTACGGTTCCTCGGCCGCAAGGTGTTCTTCGGTCTCTGGGTGCTGCTGCTGCCGGTGCTGCGGGAAGGGCCGACACCCGAGCGCCTGCACCGGCTGGAGGAGGTTTTCGGGGTGAGCCGGCGGACTCTGTTGCGCTGGCGGCGGTGGTGGCGCGAGGTCGTGCCGCGGAGCCGATTCTGGCATTCGCGGCGCGGCGATTGGGCTTCGCCAGTCCCGCCGGCGGCGCTGCCGGGCTCCCTGCTGGCCGGGTTCGGGCACCTTGCCGGGATCGCCGAGCAGGCGTTGTCGGCGCTCCGCTGGCTGGCACCGCTCGGCGCCACCGGCAGCGTCTTGGATCACGCTCAGTGAGGTCCGATGCCGACCCGCAGAAGATGCGTCTGGCCGTCGGCGGGCGACCGCCGTAGCCTCGGCTTCGCCGGCGGGACACCCAGGACGCCGGCCAAGGGAGGCGCGCGATGCCGCACGAGCACGCGGTGCGCTCTCACGAGCGCTGGGCGCATCTACGCTTTGCTGTTGTCGGGCCGCTCCTGGCCTCGCCGCCGGCAGCCGGCGAGCTCCAGACGGAGCTGGCCCGTCTGGCGTCGAGACTCTGGCAGCATCCGGTCTCCGGTCAGCCGGTGCACTTTGCCGTCTCGACGATCGAGCGTTGGTACTACCAGGCGCGACACGGCCACGACCCGGTGGCGGTCTTGCGCCGCAAGATCCGCAGCGACAGCGGTCAGCAGCAGGCCCTCAGCGTTGAGCTCGCAGAGGCGCTACGACGCCAGCATGCAGGTCATCCGAGCTGGAGCTACCAGCTGCACCTCGACAATCTGGCCGTCCTGGTTGCCGAGCAGCCGAGCTGGGGGCCGCTGCCTTCCTACGCCAGCCTGCGGCGCTACATGGTGGTCCATGGCTGGCGGCGGCGCCGACGAGTGCCGCGTGGCCAGCGCGCGGGAGAGCGCCTGGCCGAGGAGCGCCGAGAGGCGCGCGAGACGCGCAGCTACGAGGTTGAGTACGTCGGCGGCCTCTGGCATCTGGACTTCCATCACGGATCGCTGAAGATCCTCAATGCGCAGGGCGAGTGGGTGCAGCCGGTGCTGCTGGCGATCCTCGACGACCGCTCGCGGCTGGTCTGCCACGCCCAGTGGTATCTGAGCGAAACCGCCGCGAGCCTGGTGCACGGCCTGGTCCAGGCCTTTCAAAAGCGCGGCCTGCCACGGGCGCTGCTGACCGACAACGGTGGCCCGATGCTCGCTGCCGAAACCACCCAAGGTCTACAGCGCCTCGCCGTCGTCCACTCCACCACGCTCTCGTACTCCCCGCATCAGAACGGCAAGCAAGAGGTGCTCTGGGGGCAGGTCGAAGGCCGGCTGCTGGCCATGCTCGAAGAGCAGCCTGACCTGACGCTGGGCCTGCTCAACGAGGCCACGCTCGCCTGGGTGGAGATGGAATACCAGCGGACCCGGCACACCGAAACCGGCCAGGCCCCGCTGACGCGCTGGCTCGACGGTCCTGCGGTGAGCCGTCCTTGCCCGGAGACCCACGACCTCCGCTTCGCCTTCACCGCCGCGGCCGAGCGCACTCAGCGTCAGAGCGACGGCACCCTCAGCCTCGACGGCACGCGCTTCGAGGTCCCCGGCCGCTTTCGCCACCTGCGGCGGCTGGCGCTGCGCTATGCGAGCTGGGATCTGCGCTCGGTCTGGCTCGTCGACCCACGGACCGGCGTCGCCCTCGAGCGGCTCTATCCTCTCGACCGCACCCGAAACTCCGAGGGCGTAAGACGCCCGCTCGCACCGCCGTCGCAACCCACCGCCGAGATCGCTGCCCAGCCCGTCGGCATCGCGCCGCTGCTGCGCCAGCTCATGGCCGACTACGCCGCCACCGGCTTGCCGCCCGCTTACATCGCCTACGACGAGGAGCAGACATGATGACCCGCAACCTGCTGGCCCTGTTCGGCGTCAAGTGGAATCCATTCTCACCCGACATCCCGATCGAAGCCCTTTGGCGCACCCCCAAGATCGAGCACTTCTGCTGGCGTCTCGAAAACCTGGCGCGCGAGGGCGGCTTCGCCCTGATCACCGGCGATCCCGGGACTGGCAAGTCCGTCGCCCTCCGCGCTCTCGCCCACCATCTCGCCGCGCTGCCCGACGTCACCATCGGTGTCCTCAGCCGGCCGCAGAGCGGTCTCGGTGACTTCTACCGCGAGATGGGCCAGCTCTTCGGCGTCGCGCTCTCGCCCCACAACCGCTGGGGCGGCTTCAAGATCCTCCGGGAAAGCTGGCTCGCCCACGTCGAGGCCACCCGCTGCCGCCCCGTATTGCTCGTTGACGAGGCTCAGGAAATGCCCGCTGCCGTCCTCGCCGAGATCCGCATCCTCGCCGCCACCGAGTTTGATTCGCGCTCGATCCTCACCGTCGTGCTCTGCGGCGACAGCCGACTGACGCAGCATTTCCGCAGTGACGAGCTGCTGCCCATCGCCAGTCGCATCCGCGCCCGCTTGACACTCGACTATCTCACTCCAAAGGAGCTGCTCGATTGGCTCCAGCACGCCCTGGCCCAGGCCGGCAATCCGCAGCTGCTGACCTCCGAGGTCAAGACCACCTTGGCGGAACACGCGGCCGGCAACCTGCGCGTCCTCACCACTCTGGGCAACGAGCTGCTTGCACTCGCCGCTCACCGCCAGCTCGCCCAGATCGATCAAAAACTCTATCTCGAAGTCTTCGCCTCGCAACACCGACCCAAACTCAAAGCCCAAACCCCCGGCAGCAAGCACTCCCGCGCCTGAGCCTTGGCCGGCTCTCGGCTCTCCCGCCCTACCGAGAACCACCATGCTCGCTGACGCCTATATCCGCTGCGTACTCGACCTTTACCGCAGCACCCCTGACACCCCGGGGCGTGCCCGCCCCGCCGACCGCCAACTCGCCACCTCACTCCACCAACTCGCTATCCCTCTCGATCTGGTCGCCGCCGCGCTTGTCCTTGCCACCGCCCGCCGCAGACACCGCGACCCCCAAGCTCCGCCTCTTCGCCCCATACGCTCTCTTCACTATTTTCTGCCCGTCATCGACGAGCTGATCAACGATCCGCCCCCACGCGCATATTGCGACTACCTGCGCCGAAGGCTCGAAACCTCAGCCCCGAAACTCATCGCCACGATCGACCATCAAATACCGTGACTGAACCGCCATCAAATACCGTGACCGCTCTCAGTGGCTCGCGTCATCCGCGGGCCGGCCTATGGAGGAGTTGCTCCCTGATCCCGAAAAGAGGCGAGAAGAAACAAGTGGGCCGTTGGCCGGCTGCGATTCCAGCCACCCGCCGCATGAAGCGCCGCGGACAGCGCCACCCTCTATGGAATTGCGAACTCGGCCGTCGGCACGTACCAGGAGCGGCGGGTAGTACCGGCGCACGTTGGCAAAGAGCGGGGCGAGCGCCGTGGGCTTCAGGTC
>DATKFK010001009.1:0-5954 GCA_035544375.1 Thermoanaerobaculia bacterium | reverse complement strand
CAAGGCCGGCGCCGCCGATCAGCAGCTCGCCCGGCACGCCCGCCGGCACCGGGCGCAGGGCGGCGTCCACCACGTGCGCGCGGACGTTGTCGATCGGCCGCCCGATGCTCGGCAGCTGGCCGTGGCGGCGGGGGGCGGCAGGCACCGGGCCCGAGGTCGAGACCACCGCCGCCTCGGTGGGGCCATAGTCGTTGATCAGCGGGAACGGCAGCGCCGCCGGCGGCTGGCGGTGCAGCTGGTCGCCGCCGGTGAGCAGCAGGCGCAGGCTTCCCCGGCGCCAGTCGCGGGGCCAGGCCAGGTCGAGGAATCCCTCGGCGAGCGCCACGGGCAGCCAGCTCACCGCGATCCGCTGCCGTGCCATCCAATCCCGCAACCCCGGCGGCGAGACGCGCAGCTCGGCAGGCGGGACGTGCAGGCTCGCGCCGCGGGTCAGATAGGGCCAGATCTCCCACACCGAGGCGTCGAAGCCCACCCCCGAGAGCAGGGTGGCGCGGTCCGCGGCGGTGACGGCGAAGGCGCGGGCGTGCCAGGTCACCAGGTTGAGCAGGGCGCCGTGGCTGACCTCGACTCCCTTCGGCCGCCCGGTGGACCCCGAGGTGTAGATGACGTAGGCAAGGCTTGCGGCCCGCAGCGGCACGGCGGGCAGCCCCGCGTCCGCCTCGGGCGGGGCGGACGGCGACGCCTCTGGAAACAGGCAGCGGATGCCGCGGCGGGCTGCCAGGGCGGCCAGCGGGCCGCGCCGGGTCAGCAGTGCCGACACGCCCGAATCGGCGAGCTGGAAGGCGAGCCGTTCCTCGGGATGCGCGGGGTCCAGAGCGACGTAGGCGCCGCCCGCCATGAGCACGGCGAGGGCCGCGAGCACCAGCTCGGGCGAGCGCTCGAGGCAGACGCCGACGCGCACCTCGGGGCCGACTCCCATGCGGCGCAGGACGGCCGCGAGCGCCCGCGCGCCGCGCGCCAGCTCGCCGTAGCTGAGCTCGGCAGAGGCGGCGGCCACCGCCAGCGCCGCTGGCGACCGGCGCGCCTGGTCGGCGACCCGCTGGTGGACCCACCTGCCGCGGTCCGCCGGGTGAGCGGTGTCGTTCCATTCCACCAGCAGCTGGTGCCGCTCTGCTGCCGCCAGCAGCGGCAGCCGCGAGAGCGGTAGCTCCGGCTGCATGGCGGCGCCGCACAGCAGCGCCGCGTAGTGCTCGAGCAGGCGCCGGGCGGCGGCCGCGGTGAAGCGGTCGGCCGCCGCCGCGAGCTCGAGCGCCAGTCCCGCGGTGGCCGTTCCGGCCACGGCCGCCACCGGCCAGGCGGTCAGCGACAGCTCGAATCCCCAGGTGCAGCCGCCGTCGGCGGGCAGCCGCCGCCAGGGCGGACCTCCGGCCGGCGAGCCGGGAGCCGGCGTCTGGACGGTGCCGGCCAGCTCGAGGCGCACCCGGACCAGGGCCGCTGCCGGATCGGGCGCGGGCTGCAGCTGCTCGGCCAGCGTCTCGAACGGCAGCTCCTGGCGGGCGAGCGCTGCCAGCGCCGTCTCGCGCACCGCCGCCAGCAGGCGCCGGAACGGCGGATCGCCGTGCAGTGCGACGCGGAGAGGCAGGAGGTTGCCAAAGCCTCCGAGCGCGCCGGCGAACCGCGATGCCGTGCCGGCCGCGACCGTCATCCCGACCAGCGCCTCGCTCGCGGCGCCGTGGCGCGCCGCGAGCGCGGCGAGGCCGGCCAGGAGCAGCATCTGCAGGGTCGCCCCCTCGCGCTCCGCCGCCTGGGACAGGCTGGCCGCGGCGAGCCCGGACAGGCGGAGGTCGCGGCGGATCGCCTGCGATCCCGGGCACGCCGGCTGGGGCAGGTCCGCCGGCAGCGCCAGCGGCGCCACTCCCGCCACCTGGCGGCGCCACCAGACCAGTTGGTCGGCAAGCTCTCCCGCTCTCAGCCGGCGGTCCTGCCAGGCGGCGAAGTCGGCCTGCTGCAGCGGCAGCTCCGGCAGGGATGCCGGCCGCCGCTCGCGGTGGGCCTGGTGGATCTCCGCCAGGTCGCGCCGCAGGACCTCCTCGGAACGGCGGTCGCAAACCAGCGGATGGAGCGTCAGCAGCAACAGCTGGCCGCCGCGGGAGCCGCCGAGCACCAGCAGCGCCCGCCAGGAAGCCCCGGCAGCGAGGTCGAACGGCCGCGCCCGCTCGCCTGCCGCAACGCTCGCGGCCTGGCCGGCGCCCGCCGCCAGGGGCAGGCGAACCAGATCGACGACCGTCAACAGCCGCGCCCGTGCGGCGGCCGGTACGTGGCCGGGAGCGGCCGGCGCCGGGCGGATCACCTGGAAGAGCTGGCCGGAGATCTCGAGGAACGCGGTGCGCAAGGGTTCGTGGCGCTGCGACAGCGCGGCGAGCGCGGCCGCCAGGGCGCGCACGTCGGCCGGCCCGTCGATTGCCAGCGCCAGGCCGGCATTGGCGGCCGGGAGCGGCGGCCGCCCCGCACGGGCCGCCTCGCGGGCGATGACCTCCGGCGCCGACCGCCAAAGGTGGCGCTGTGCCGGCGAGGCGGGCAGCGGGCCGCCGCGCGGTGCGCGGGCGAGCTGCGCCAGGTCGCGCCACGGGGCCGCGGCGACGGCGGCGGCCAGCGCCTGCTCGACCACCGCCGCGAGGGCTGCCACGGTCGGCGCCTCGAAGAGCCGGCGCAGGGGCAGATCGACTCCCAGGGCGGTGCGCAGCCGCGACGTCACCCGCGCGGCCAGCAGCGAGTGGCCGCCGCGGTCGAAGAAATGGTCCTCGGCGCCGATGCACTGCCAGGGTTGCCCGAGGACGGCGGCGAAGATACCGGCCAGCACCCGCTCGACGTCGGTGCGGGGCGGCGTCCGCGCCGTGCCGGCCAAGGTGGACGGCACCTCGATGGCCGCCAGCAGGCGGCGGTCGAGCTTGCCGTTGACGGTCAGCGGCAGGGCGTCGAGGAAAACGAAGTCCTGCGGCACCATGGCTTCCGGCAGGCGCGCCTTGAGGAAGGCCCGCAGCTCGACGGCGCCGGCCGCCGCGTCCGCGCCGGTCCTGCCGGCTCCTGCCCCGGCCCCGCCCGCGGCGGTCGATACGACGCAGGCGAGGAGCCGCCTGGCGCCGGCGCCGGCCCCGCGGCGGGCCACCACCGCGGCATCGCGCACGCTGGGCGACTGGCGGAGCACCGCTTCGACCTCCGCGGGCTCCACCCGCACGCCGCGGATCTTGACCTGCTGGTCGGCGCGGCCAAGGAACTCGAGCTCGCCGTCGGCCAGCCAGCGGCACCGGTCGCCGGTGCGGTACAGGCGCTCGCCGGCGCGCTGCGCAAGCGGCGCGGGCACGAAGCGCTCGGCGGTCAGGTCGGGGCGCCCGGCATAGCCGCGCGCCAGGCAGGCGCCGCCGACGTGCAGCTCGCCCGGCACGCCGAGCGGGGCCGGCTGGCCGGCGGCATCCAGCACGTAGGCGCAGCAGCCCGCGATCGGGCGGCCGATCGGGACCGACGGGGCGGGCCGCCGCGTGCCCGCCGGCGGCAGCAGGTACCAGGTGACGTCGATCGCGGCCTCGGTCGGACCGTAGGAGTTGGCGAGCGGCACGCCGAGCGCCTGCTGGAACCGTGCCGCCAGCGCCACCGGCAGCGTGTCGCCGCCGACGATCACCTGGCGCAGCGCCGGCAGCGCGCCCGCGAGCCCGCCCTCCTCGAGCAGGGCCTCGAGCACCGCCGGCACCACCTCCGCAATGGTGACCCCGCGGGCGGCGAGGTGCGCCCCCAGGTAGGCCGGGTCGCGGCGGCGCTCGGGGTCCGCCAGCACCGTGCGGCCGCCGGACACCAGCGGCAGCAGCAGCTCCGACAGCGCCAGGTCGAAGCCGATCGAGCCCTGGTGCGCCACGGCGTCGGCGGGGCCGACGGCGAGCATCTCCTGGATGCGCAGCATGCGGTTGACCAGCGCGCGGTGCGGCACGGCGACGCCCTTTGGGCGGCCGGTGGTGCCCGAGGTATGGAGCACGTAGGCCAGGTGATCGGGCTGGACCGGCATGGCGGTCGCCGGGCGGTCGGCGAGGATGGCGGCGTGCAGGTCCTCGTCCATGGCCAGCGTGCGGGCGCGCAGGCGCGCCGGCAGCGCCGCGAGCAGGTGGCGGCGGCCGAGCAGCAACGCCGCGGCCGCGTCCTGGACCATGATGCCCAGCCGTTCGGGAGGCACCTCCGGATCGAGCGGCAGGAAGGCGCCGCCGGCTTCGAGCACCGCCAGCAGCGCGACGACCAGGGTCGGCGAGGCTTCTATGCACACGCCCACGACGACGTCGGGCCCGACGCCGAACGAGCGCAGCCGCCGCGCGAGGTGCCGGGCGCGCTCGGCCAGCTCGGCGTAGGTGAGGCTCTCCGTTTCCGACTCCACCGCCACCGCTCCGGGCCGGCGCTCCGCCTGCTCCCACACCAGCGGGTGCAGGCAGCCCGGCACCCGAGCGGCCGGCGCCGGCGCCTCGCTCCACGCCGCCAGCTGCAGCCGCTCGGCCGCCGGGAGCCAGGCGAGATCGGCCAGCGGCCGCTCCGGCTCGGCCACCGCGGCGCCGATCAGCTGCTCGAGATGGACCAGCAGGCGATCGACGGTGGTGGCGTCGAACAGGTCCAGCGAGTATTCGCACCAGCCCCGAACCTCGGCGCCGCCGTCCTGCAGCTCGAGGTCCAGGTCGTCCTTGGCGGTGGCGGTATGGAAGTCGGGCGTGGACGCCGCGATCCCCGGAAGGCTGGGCAGCGGCCGGGCCCGCTCGACCACCTGCATGGCCACCTGGAAAAGCAGCGTCCGGCTCTGGTCGCGCTCCGGGTTGAGCTCTGAGACCAGCTGCTCGAAGGCGACCTCCTGATGGGCCAGGGCCGCCAGCACGGTCTCCCGCACCCGGTCGAGCAGGGTGGTGAAACCCGGCTGCCCGGCGAGGTCGACGCGCACCACCAATTGGTTGACGAACATGCCGATCAGCCCTTCCAGCTCGGTCCGGCCACGGCCGGCGACGGGGACCCCCACCGCGAAGTCGTGCTGACCGCTGTAGCGGGAGAGCAAGGCGGCATAGGCGGCGAGAAACGCCATGAACGGCGTCGCGGCCAAGCGGGCGGCGAGCGCGCGCAACGCGCCGGCTGCCGGCGCCGGCAACGTCCAGCCGCGCAGCGCGCCCCGGCCGCTGCGCACCGCCGGCCGCGGCCGGTCGGTGGACAGCTCGAGCGGCGGCAGCCCGTCCAGCCGCCGGCGCCACCAGGCGATCTCCACCCCGAGCTCCGCGGCGCCGAGCCGCCGGCGCTGCCAGCAGGCGTAGTCGGCAAAGCGCAGCGGCAGGTCCGTCAGGGCGGCGCCGGCGTAGAGCCGCGACAGCTCGCGCCAGAAGATGACCGCCGACCAGCCGTCGAAGACCAGGTGGTGCAGGGTGACCGCCAGCAGGTGCTCCCGCGGCCCCAGGCGCACCAGCGCGGCACGGAGGGCAGGACCGCGGGCGAGATCGAAGGGGCGCCGGGCCTCGAGGCTGCCCAGCCGGCGCAGCGCCGCGTCGCGGGCGCCGGCGGGGAGGCGGGAGAGGTCGCACAGCGCCGGCGCCGCGGCGGCAACGCCTGCGGCCGGCGGCAGGATCTCCTGCCACGGCTCGCCGTCCACCTCCGGGAACCGGCTGCGCAGCGGCTCGTGGCGCTCGACGACCGCCGCCAGCGCCGCGCCCAGGGCGGCGACGTCGAGCCGGCCGCGCAGCTCGACCGCCAGCGGGACGTTGTAGGCGGCGCGGGCGGGATCCACGCGGTCGGCGAGCCACACGCCCAGCTGGATGGTCGACAGCGGGTACAGCTCCTGTGGCGGCGCCGGCACGAGGCTGTCGGGGGCGCCCACCGCCCAGGCCGCTCGGAACCCGCGCGCGGTCTCGACCGCGGCGGCCAGTGCGGCCGCGCTCGGCGCGGCGAAGAGGGCGGACAGCGGCAGCTCCACTCCCAGGGCATCGCGCAGGCGCGACAGCACCTGCGTG
>DATKFK010001008.1:0-2298 GCA_035544375.1 Thermoanaerobaculia bacterium | reverse complement strand
TCCCTCGCCGCTGGACTATTACCCTATGTAGGCACCTGCATCCTGCCAGACCGACCGGTGCCCAGGAGCCGCGCCCGTGCCCACCGTCCACCCGACCCCCGACATCCTCGACCGCCTGCTTTCCGGCACCGTCACCGACGCCGAGGCGCGCTGGGCCGTCCACCACCTGCTGGCCAGCTGCGAGGTCTGCTCGCGCTACGTGCGCGGCGCCCTGCACATCATCGATGCCAACGACGCCATCCCCGCCCTCGACCCGCGCGCCGGGGCCGCCAGCTACGACGACGCCTTCGCCGGCGCCATGGACCGCAGCGTCTCCGAGGTCGCCGCCATCCGTGACGAGCAGGTCGCGGCGACGACGCTCTGGGCCGAGGTCAGGGACACGCCGTCCGCCCAGCGCCGCGACCTGATCCTCGGCGACTCCCGCTTCCACACCTGGGCGCTCGCCGCCCGCCTCCTCGAGGCGGCCGCCGAGTTCGACTGGCACGACACCCGAAGCGGCTTGGACGCCTGCCGCCTCGCCCTCGTCATCGCCGAGCGCCTGCCCGCCGCCGCCTACCCCGCCGGCCTGTGCCACGACCTCCGCGCCCGCGCCTTGGCCGGCCTCGTCAACGCCCTCCGTCTCGACCAGCAGCTCGACGCCGCCAGGGTCGCGCTCGCCCAGGCCTGGGAAGCGCTCCACGACGGCAGCGGCGACCCGCTCGAGCGTGCCGCCCTGATGCGCGCCGAGGCCAGCCTCGAGCTCGCCGCAGGCGACCACGCCCGCGCCGCCGAGCTGCTGCGGCCCGCCGTCGCCATCTTCCGGCATCACGGCGATCGCCACCAGGAGGGCCGCACCCTGCAGAAGCTGGCGCGCGCCGTCGGCTACGACGACCCCGCCCAGGGAGTCGCTCTCGCCGACCGCGCGCTCGCCCTCGTCGATCCGGGCACCGAGCCCCTCCTCGAGCTCGCCGCCCGCCACGTGCTCATCTGGTTCCTCAACGACGCCGGCATGCCGCTCCAGGCGTTCGACCTCCTCGAGCGCGCGCGGCCCCTCTACCGCCAGTGCAAGCAGGCCGAGCCCCAGCTCATGGTGTCGTGGCTCGAGGCGCGGATCTGGCGCCGCCTCGGCCGCCTCGACCTCGCCGAGCGCGGCCTCGCCGCCGTCTGGCACGACTTCCACCAAGCGGCCTTCCAGCAGGAGCTCGCCCTGGTCAGCCTCGATCTCGCCGAGACCTACATCGCCCGCGGCAAGACCCGCCACGCCGTCCGCCTGCTCAGGAGCTTCCACGGCACCCTCGGCAGCTGGCAGATGCACGCCGAGGGCATGGCGGCCTGGCTCCTCCTCGTCGAGGCCGCCGCCGGCGAGGCAACCAAGGCCCAGGCCCTCACCCGCGAAGCGGCGCTCTACTTCCGGCACGCCTGGCGCCGGCCGGCGCCGTTCGCCGCCGGGCCAGCCCGCGATCGCTGAAGCCCGCCGTAGGCCCCCAACCACCCGCCCTGGCCGCGGCCGGGCGGCCGTTCGCCGCCACGCGACCGCGCCAGGTCCGAGTCCCAGGGACCCCGATCCTCGCCCACCCGTTCAGCGCACGGATCAGGGAGCTTCCGGGCTCGCGGCCGCCGCCGCCGGCGCCTGGTGCTGGATGGCATGGTCCACCAGGGTGAGCTTCTCGGCGGGTGTCGCCCCGGCCACGGCGGCCAAGACGGCGCCGGGGTCGATGCCGGCGGCGGCCGCCGCTTCGGCGAGGCCCGGCGCGGCTTCGAGGATGCCTTCGAGGTTCTTGATCTCGAAGGCCCTGAGCAGCCAGGGCTCGGGCAGGAGCCGGACGATCAGCGCGTGAACTGCTTCCGGCATGCCCCGGGTCTTGCGCGGGTCGGTGAGCTCCTGGTACAGCCGGTGGCTTTCGAGCACGCGGCCCAGCACGGCGCTGCGGCTGAAGGGTCCCCTGCCGCGGTGCGCGCGCCCGCCGCGGCGCTCGAGGTACTTCGCATGCGCGGCACTGATCTGGAGGGTGACGCCGCTGCCTGCCATGGGGCTCCGGTTCAGCCGTGAAGGGAATTCGCTAACTACTCGCTGACCAGAGTCTACGGCAGGCCCTACCTGCACGACAAGCAAGGCGGGCGAAGGGGCGGGGGCCGGCCCCTCGACGCCAGCCGTCCATCGGGGCAATCCCGAGGCCCTGTTGCCGGCTGAATAAACCCGCTGCTATTCGGTGAAGATCGCGGATTGCCGCCGGTTCTCGGAGTCCGTGGAGCTGCTGGCGGCGCAGAAGCGCTCTCGGAGGTCGAGGTAGCTGGGATCAGGCGGTTCCTGCTGGACCT
>DATKFK010001007.1:0-5973 GCA_035544375.1 Thermoanaerobaculia bacterium | reverse complement strand
AAGCGGCCGCGCCGCTGCAGCCGCTCGAGGTCGACGTCGGGCTCGAGGGTGACGTCGAGCTCGGCCGGCAGCTCGAGCGGCGGATCGTAGACCAGGCGGATGACGCCGGCGGGCCGGCCGTCGACGGTCACCAGGAACCACGACCGGCCGGCGCTCCCCAAGGCGTCGCCGGCGTTGTCGGCGTTGTCGGCGCGGGGAGCGGGCGGCAGCTCGGCCGAGGCATCGGCGATCCACTTCTTCTCGCGCCGGTAGACCGCCTCGATCACCATCAGCGCCTTCTCCCGGTCGGCGCCCGACAGCACCTTTTTGGCCGCGATTGCGCTTCTCAGTCTCATCTCGCCTCCGATCTTGGGTGGGGAGCGGCGTAATCCTTGCCAAGCTCGGCGGCGAGGGCCGCCATGACCCGGTCGACGATGCGCCGCGCCAGGACCCGGCGCGCCTTCGGTTCCACGGACAGCTGGCGGCGCTCGGCGGCGCAATCGAGCGGCTCGCCGATCGCCAGCACCATGCGGGTGGGCCACCCGTAGGCTCGCCGGTCCGGAGCGCCGCCAGGCGCTCGCCAATCAAGAGTGCCGCCAGGCGGTCGCCAATGAAGAGCGCCGCCAGGCGCTCGCCGGCCATCGCGCTCCGGATACTTGATCGCCACCGGCACCACCGGCACCGCGGCGCGCAGCGCCAACTCGCCCAGGCCCAGGCGGCCGCGCAACAGGCGGCCGCCGTCGCGGTTGCGGGCACCTTCGGGAAAGAAGCCGACGCTCTCGCCGCGCTCGAGGTGCTCGAGGCAGGCGTCGAGCACCGGCCGCCGCAGCCGCTCGCGGCGGTGGCGGTCGCGCCACTTGAAGATCGCGGGCTTGCGGTAGACGGCGACCGGCTCGCCCTGGCGCAACAGCCAGCCCAGGCCGGGGGCCTCGAGGAACATCCAGTCGGCGAGGAAGTGCAGGGGGGCGCCGTGGCGCAGGTAGATCAGGACGGCGGGCGCCAGCAGCGCCTCGACGCGGTTGCGGTGATTGAGCGCGAAGATCGCGGGTTCGGAAACCGCCTCAAGGCGCTCGCCGTGCTCGACCGCGACGAACTGTCCAAGGGTCAGCATCAGGCCGCGGCAGAGGCGGCGCGCGGCCGGCCGTCGCAGATGGGGGAGGGGAGCCGTCAGGGGATCGAGGCCGGCGCGCCAGGGGACGCTTGGGACGCCCGGGACGATCGGCAGGCGCCGGGAGACGGCAGTGAGGGCGGGCGTCGGGATGAAGGGTTCCTGGGCCGTCCTCTCCATCGACCCCCTTTATGACAGGGCGCCGTGGAACCTGGGTTGCGGCCGGGTGCCGCCATCGTGACAAAGGCGTGGATCGGGGATGACCCGGGCGAGCTGGCCCGGGGCCGCCGCGACGGCCCCGGGCTGCCTGCATTCAAGACCAGGAGAGGCGCTGCGCGCGAAGGAGAAAGGGCGTCTTCTTCGCGCCGAGCGTCAGTAGTACCAGACCTGCATTTCAAGGGTGAACTCGTTGGTGTTCCTGATGGGCGCCTTGGAATCGATGCGCAGGTATTGACCGACGAACTTGAGGTTCTGCCCGTGGACGTAGTAGTTCAGGCCGCCGCCGAAACGCGTCTGGTCGTTTTTCTGCGCCGCCGTGCTGACGAACTTCTGCTGCTCCCACCGCACGAAGGGCTGGACCTTGGCGGCGTCGCTGTAGTACGCCAGCTCGGCCAGGTAGTCGTTCTGGCGCGGGATCACCGGCAGGAAGGTGTTGCCGTCGTAGTGCGCCCACTGCACCTGGCCGCCGAACTCGTCGTGGCTCGCGGTCGGCAGCGTCCAGAAGATGTCGCCGTTGTACGCGTGATAGTTGCCCTGCCCGTCGTAGCCGGCGAACAGGTTCAGCATCTTCTTCTTGCCCAGGCTGGTGCCGGTGAGGACGTAGCCCGTATCGCGCTCGAAGAAGTTGTACTGCAGGAACCCGGCCTCGCGGAAGCCGTTGCGGGAGCCCGTCTGCCGGATGCCCTGGAGCAGGGCGAACCGGTACTCGAGCTTTTCGTCGGGCGCCACGTAGCCGCGGATCTGGGCGCCGGTGTCGCGCAGCGCGCTGTCGCCGAGCGTGGTGTTGTTGACCGTGGACGTCGCGCTCAAGTCCATCGTGAAATAGGTGAGCGTCGACTGCAGGCCGTTGCGGGCGAACGGGACCAGGAACTCGCCGCCGCCCAGGATGAAGGAGTCGGCGACCTTCCACTCCATCAGGGCGTCCTGCACCAGGAAGCCCGTGGTGAGCGCCTTGGGGGCCTTGCCCAGGTTGGGGTCGTCGGTCTGGAAGAAGAAGGTGACGTTGGGGGCCACCTGCCCGGTGATGAGCAGCCGGTCCCGCCGCAGGTAGAGGTTCTCGGCGTAGCCGTTGTTCTCGGCGCTCTGGGTCCAGTCGCCCCAGCCCTGCAGCTGGATGCCGAACCGGAACCACACGTCGTCGTTGACCTTGATGAGCGCCTGGGCGTTGGCCGCAACCGGCAGCAGGAGCGCCGCCAAGACCAACGCCACGACGATCCATCCTCGCTTCGAATGTCGCATCATCTGGGCCTCCCTTTCATTGGCATTTTCGTTCGGCTCGCGGGCCGGGTTTGAAAGGCTCATGGCCCGGCGATCGGCATCGCCGGGATCATCCACGACAGCAGCGACGACGCTTGCAGCAACACCAGCACGCCAACCAGCATGGCCAGGGCGACGCTGTGCCAGAAGACGTAGCGCAGGATCTCGCCCTCGTGGCCCTGCTGGCCGGTGGCCACTCCGGCCACGACGATGCTTTGGGCGTCGATCATCTTGCCCATGACGCCGCCGCTGCTGTTGGCGGCGCAGGCCAGGATGGGGCTCATTCCCAGCTGCTCGGCGCTGACGCGCTGCAGGTTGCCGAAGAGGACGTTCGACGAGGTGTCGCTGCCGGTGAGCGCCACCCCCAGCCAGCCGAGCAGCGGCGAGAAGAACGGGAACAGCGGCCCCGTGGTGGCGAAGGCCAGCCCCATGGTGGCGTCGAGGCCGCCGTAGCGCGTCGAGAAGCCCAGGGCGAGCATCGCGGCAATGGTCAGCAGCGACCACTTCACCCGCATCAGCGTCTTCCAGAAGATATGCAGCAGCTCGAGCACCGAGAAGCCGAGGACCAGGCCGCTGACGATGCCGGTCAGCAGCAGCGCGGTGCCGGTGGCCGAGAGCCAGTTGAAGGAGTACACCGCCGCCTCGGGGGTCGGCTTCTTGACCACCGGCGGCGTGCGGACGACCGCCTTGTCGAGCCCCGGGACCGGGATGTCGATGACCGAGCGGTGCTTGAGGAAGTTCTCGTGACCCGGGGCGCCGCCGTTGAGGATGGTCTTGAAATCCGGGTATCCCCAGGCGAAGACGAAGATGCAGAGCAGGATCCAGGGCACGAAGGCCTTGAACGCCGTGGTCGGGGCATGAACCGGGCGCGCCGCCGCCTCGGCCGCGACCGCGTCCTCCGATTCGTGCTCGAA
The DNA here is from genome assembly GCA_035544375.1 of Thermoanaerobaculia bacterium. Lineage (GTDB taxonomy): Bacteria > Acidobacteriota > Thermoanaerobaculia > Multivoradales > UBA5704 > JASLEW01. The sequence goes on along the minus strand of DATKFK010001007.1, from coordinate 2,496 downwards.
CCTCCAGGTGGTCTTCGGCTGCCAGAAGCGCAGCAGGATCACCAGCGCCAGCAGCGAGACGAGGGCGCCGATGATGTCGACCAGCGTGGGGCCGAAGTAGTTGCTGACATAGTACTGGGCGATGGCGAAGCTGACGCCGCACGTCAGGCAGGCCGGCCAGACCTCGCGCATCGCCTTGCGTCCGGACATCGCCCAGATCAGCCAGAAGGGAACGATGACCGAGAAGAATGGCAGCTGCCGCCCGACCATGGCGCTGAGCTCGCGCTCGGGCAGCCCGGTGACCTTGGCGAGAGTGATGACCGGAGTGCCGAGCGCGCCGTACGCGACCGGCGCGGTGTTGCCGATGAGGGCCAGGCCGGCGGCCTGCAGCGGCCGGAACCCCAGCCCGATCAGCATGGCGCCGCAGATCGCCACCGGCGTGCCGAAGCCGGAGGCGCCCTCGATGAAGGCGCCGAAGCTAAAGCCGACCAGCAGCAGCTGGATGCGGCGGTCGCTGGCGATGCCGGCGATGGTGTGCTTCATCACCTCGAAGTCGCCGGACTCGACGGTGATGTCGTAGACGAAGATCGCGCCGAGGATGATCCAGCCGATCGGCAGCAGGCCGAAGGCGGCGCCGTTGCCGGCGGCGGCGAGCGCCAGCTGCGCCGGCATGCCGTAGATGGCAATGGCGATGGTGAGTGAGGCGGCGAGCCCGAAGAGCGCCGCCCAGTGGGCCTTGACGTGGGCGAAGGCCAACAGACCGAGGAGCACCACGACGGGCAGCGCGGCGACGAGCGCCGACAGGAGCAGGCTGCCTTGCACCGGGGTATACACCTGGTTCCAGGTAAGCGGCATTGCGCCCTCCTCACTCAGATGCAGGCAAATTTGCGGCAGAGAATACCATAATCGGCAAGGCAACGGTCACGCTCTCGCCGCCGTCCCGTCACCTCCATGTCACGCTCCGCGCCGGGCGGCGCCGCTGCCGCCGGCGGCGGTCCGGCCGGAGCCGGACGAGGTTCGACTGACCGCTGAAAGATGCGAGGGACGACGGGCGCAGGGGGACCCGGGAGCACGGCGGGAGACGCCGGACTCGGCGGACTCGGCGGGCTCAGCTGGACGTCGCGGGTGCGGTCAGCGCGGGCCCACGTACTCGGACTGCGGGCGGATCAGGCGGTTGGCCTGCTCCTGCTCGAAGACGTGCGCGGTCCAGCCGGCGGCGCGGCCGGCGGCGAAGACCGAGGTGAAGAGGCCGCGGTCGATGCGCAGCGCGTCGAGCAGCACCGCGGTGTAGAACTCGACGTTGGTGTCGATCCGCCGCCCGGGCCGGTGCGCCGCCAGGGCCGCCAGGGCTTCGCGCTCGACCGCCTCGGCGAGGGCCAGACGGCTGCCGGCGTCGCTGGCGTTGCTGGCGTTGTTGACGTTTTTGCCCGCTTCCGGAGCGCCGGTGCCGCCACCGCCCTCCCGGGCGTGAGCGCGCAGCTTGGCGACCTCCGCCTTGAGCACGTCCGCCCGCGGGTCGCGCACCCGGTAGATGCGGTGCCCGAAGCCCATCAGGCGCCGGCCGGCGGCGAGCTCGGCGGCGAGCCAGGCGCGCGCGTCGCCGCTTCGGCGGACGGCGTCGAGCATGTCGAGGACCGGCCCGGGAGCGCCGCCGTGCAGCGGGCCTTCGAGCGCGCAGAGGGCGGCGATGACCGCCGGCAGCACCCCCGCACGGGTGGAGGCCACCACGCGCGCGGTGAAGGTCGAGGCGTTCATGCCGTGCTCGGCGACCGTGACCAGGTAGGCGTCGAGGGCGGCCTCCTGGGCGCCGCTCGCCGGCTCGCCGCGCAGCATGCGCAGGAAATCGGCGGCAGGCCCAAGCGCGGGATCGGGAGCGACCGGCGGGAGCCCGCGCCGCGTCCGCTCGAAGGCGGCGACGAACACCGGAATGGCCGCGGTCGCGAGGATGTGATCGGCGCCGCCGGACCGCAGGCTGGCCAGCCCCAGCCGCAGGGCCGGCACCGCGGGCAGCGCACCGCCGGTGCCGCCGTCGCCGGCCACCGCGCCGCGCAGCGCGGCGACGTTGGCGAAGGCGGCGGAGCGCGCCTGGCCGAGCGCCGCCCGGACCTCCGCGGCGGTCCGCGGCGCGTCCGCAGAGGCGGGCGCCAGCCCCTCCCAGAGCCGCCGCGCCACCTCCTCGAAAGGCACGGCCCCCGCAAGCTCCTCGATCGGGTGGCCGCGCACGATGAGCCGCCCCGCTTCGCCGTCGACCTCGGACAGCACGGTCTGGGCGACGACCACCCCGTCGAGGCCCGGCTGCGTCTTCGTATCCGTCATCGGTAGGTCCCCCCCGGAAGGCGAGGACGTGCCCCGCCGGCCTCTCCAGTATGGATCGAGTCGGCGCCGGCCGGGCTCACCCGGCCCCGGACGCGGCGGCGGGCGGGGGCTCGGCGGCGCTCGCGGGGCCGAGCGGCAGGAAGACGCGGAAGGTGGTGCCGCGGCCCATGCGGCTCTCGACCTCGACGTGGCCGCCGTGGG
>DATKFK010001006.1:0-3561 GCA_035544375.1 Thermoanaerobaculia bacterium | reverse complement strand
GCGCTTCATGGGCAGGCCCCCTTCGACCCCGACCTGCTGGGCGGCCTGCGCGCCCGCTCGATCGGCCCGGCGGTGATGAGCGGCCGGGTGACCGCGATCGAGGGCGTCGCCGCCGATCCGCGCACGCTCTATGCCGGCGCGGCTTCCGGGGGAGTCTGGAAGTCGGTCAACAGCGGCCTCACCTGGGAGCCGATCTTCGACGATCAGCCGGTGGCCTCGATCGGCGCCATCGCCGTCTTCCAGAAGAGCCCGGACGTCGTCTGGGTGGGGACGGGGGAAGGCAACGTCCGCAACAGCGCCTCGGTCGGCAACGGCATCTACCGCTCGCTCGACGGCGGCAAGACCTGGACCCACCTTGGCCTCGACGCCACCGAGCGCATCGCGCGCATCGTCCTGCACCCCACCGACCCGGACGTCGCATGGGTGGCCGCGCTCGGCCGCGAGTGGGGCGAGAACCCCGAGCGCGGCGTGTTCCAGACCGAGGATGGCGGCAAGACCTGGAAGAAGGTGCTCTACGTCGATGCCAGGACCGGCGCCGCCGACCTGGTGATCGATCCGGCCAATCCGCGCCGCCTCCTCGCCGCGATGTGGCAGTACCGGCGCTGGCCGTGGCGGCTCGAATCGGGCGGACCCGGCTCGGGGCTCTACGCCTCCTACGACGGCGGGCGCACCTGGAAGCGGCGGACCGAGGACGATGGGCTGCCCAAGGGTGACCTCGGGCGGATCAACCTCGCGATGTCGCGCTCCAACCCCGAAATCGTCTATGCCTCGGTCGAAGCCGGCACCAGCGCATTGCTGCGCTCGAGCGACGGCGGCCGCACCTGGGCGACGGTCAACAAGAGCCCCAACATCGCCCCGCGCCCGTTCTACTTCGCCGAGCTCAAGGTGGACCCGCAATGGCCCAACCGGTTGTACAGCCTCGGCTTCGCCATCAAGGTGTCGGACGACTCGGGCAAGACCTTCGCCAATCTGCCGGCGGTCGCCGGCTTCAAGATCCACGGCGACTTCCACACCATGTGGATCGACCCCAACGACCCGCGGCACTTCCTGGTCGGCGACGACGGCGGCATGGCGGTCTCCTTCGACCGCGGCGCGACCGCCGCGTTCGTCGCCGACCTGCCGCTCGCCCAGTATTACCACGTGGCCGTGGACATGGAGACGCCTTACAACGTCTACGGCGGGCTGCAGGACAACGGCTCGTGGCGCGGCCCCAGCGCGACCTGGGACCAGGGCGGCATCCCCAACTCGGCCTGGTCGCTGGTGGGCGGCGGCGACGGCTTCGGCACCCTCCCTGATCCGCGCAACCCGTGGGCCGGCTACTCGATGGCGCAGAACGGCTACCTGGCGCGTTGGGACTTGAAGACCGGCGAGCTCAAGGACGCCCGGCCGGCGGCGCCTTTGGGCGTCAGGCTGCGCTTCAACTGGAACGCCGGCATCGCGATGGATCCGCTCGAGGCCGGCACCGTGTACTACGGCAGCCAGTTCCTTCACAAGTCGGTCGACAACGGCCGCACCTGGACCACCGTCAGCCCCGACCTGACCACCAACAACCCGGCCTGGCAGAAGGACAGCGAGAGCGGCGGCCTGACGCTCGACGCCTCCGGCGCCGAGACCTACACCACGATCCTCGCCATCTCGCCGTCGCCCGTGGCGCACGGGGTGATCTGGGTCGGCACCGACGACGGGCGCGTGCAGGTCACGCGCGACGGCGGCAGGACCTGGACGAGCGTCGAGGGCAACGTCCGGGGCGTGCCCAGCCACACCTGGGTGCCGGAGATCCGCGCCTCGCGTTTCGACGCCGGCACCGCGTTCGTGGTCTTCGACGATCACCGGCGCTCGAACTGGGCGACCTACCTCTATCGCACCGACGACTACGGCAAGACCTGGAAGAACCTGGCGACCAAGGAGATCCGCGGTTACGCCCTGGCCGTCGAGCAGGACCCGGTCGATCCGCGGCTGCTGTTCCTGGGGACCGAATTCGGCCTCTGGATCTCCGGCGACGGCGGCGGCCACTGGCTGCGCTACAAGTACGGCCTCCCCACCGTGCCGGTCATGGGACTCGCGGTGCATCCTCGCGAGCACGACCTGGTCATCGCGACCCACGGCCGCGCGCTCTACATCGTGGACGACGTCCGGCCGCTCTCGGGCCTCGACGCGGCGGTCCTGCGCGAGCCGCTCCACCTGTTCCCGATCGGCGCGGCGCAGCAGCACTGGCAGCGCTTCACCTCGAACATCTTCGGCCAGGGCGCGGGCCACTTCCAGGGGGACAACCGCCCCTATGGCGCGCTCGTCACCTTCTCGCTCGGCAGCCCCGACCTGCCGCTCGCCGACGAGCAGCGGGAGCGCGAGCGCAAGGAGCGCGAGCGCGCCGCGGCGGCGGCGCGGGCGGCGGCGGCCGCGGCCAAGCAGGGAGAGGAGAAGGCCGGCGAGATCACCACCCCCGGGAAGACCGCCGCCGGCAAGCCCGCGGCCGCGGCGACGGCGGCGGCCGGGAAGGGGGCCGAAACCGCCGCGGCGACGCCGGCAGGGACGCCGGCAGCGACGCCCGCGGCAGGGACCGGTACGGCCAAGCCCGAGGAGAAGGCGGAACCGCCCAAGGCGCAGATCGAGGTCGCCGATGCCTCGGGCAAGGCGATCCGCCACTTCAAGACGCCGGTCAAGCTCGGCATCAACCGGGCAGTCTGGGGGCTCGAGCGCGACGACTGGAAGGAACCGCCGCCCGGGCCCGACCAGCCGCCGCAGGAGGACCCGGCCGGTCCCGAGGTGCCGCCCGGGACCTACACGGTCACCGTCAAGTTCCGTGGCCACGAGGCCAAGGCCACGGTGCAGGTGCTGGCCGATCCAAGGTCGAGCAATGCTCCCGCTGACTGGCAGCAGCGCTGGGCCGCGGTCTCCCGGGCCGGCGCGCTGCAGCAGGCCGCCGCCGAGGCGATCGAGCGCATCGGGCGCATCCGCGCCGACGTCGAGGCGGCGGTCGCGAAGGCCAAGCACGCCGCCGAGGAGAACAAGAAGGCCGCCGAGCAGGGCGAGAAGGCGGCCGGGCAAGCAACGCCGGCCGCCGGGCCCGCCGGCAGGGACACGCAGGCCGTCAAGCCCGACCAGGCACAGGGCCCCAAGAGTGAGGCGAAAAAAGACGAGGCGGCATCGCCGCTGGCGGCCGCTGCCGAGAAGCTCGGCAAGCAGCTCGACGAGCTGGAAAAGCGGCTCTGGAACCGGCCGGACACCGTCGGCCTTCGCGCGCCGGACGACATCGTGGACCAGGTCACGATCGCCGGCGCCGCCATCGGCCAGCAGTGGGACCCGCCGTCGCCGACGCAGCTCGAGACGTTGCGCCAGGCTGCCGGCCAGCTCGACAAGTTCCTGGCCGACTTCAATCGCTTCTGCGCCACCGACCTCGCCGCGTTCCGCCAGCAGGTGGTCGAGTCCAAGGTGGTGCTGCTGCCCGAGGAGCCGCCGATTGCGGTGGCCAAGCCCTAATCCTAATGTCCGTCTCAGTGATGAGACGGGACACCAGCGGCGAGCGGCGCGAGCGGCGCGGCGCCGGCGCCGGGCGCCGCCGGG
>DATKFK010001005.1:0-7311 GCA_035544375.1 Thermoanaerobaculia bacterium | reverse complement strand
TCGCCGACCAGCGTGCCCCCTGGCGCCAGGGCGGCGCGGAGCGGCGCGAGCAGCGCCGGATCGGCGGCGCCGTAGCCATAGTCGGAGACGATGGCGGCGTGCGCCGCGCCGCGCCAACCCGCGAGCGCCCCGGCAAAGCGCTCCCGTTCCTCGCCGGAGAGCTCGAGCGTGTCCTCGATGTCGTAGCGCACGATTTGCTGCTTGACCTGGTTGCGGCCGCCGCCCAGGATGCGCACCTTGGTCGGAGTGCGAAAGCCGCGCCGCACCAGGAGTCCCGCGGTGGGCACTCCGCGGGCGGCGAGGGTGTCGCGCAGCCGCTCGCCGTGGGCGTCGTCGCCGAGGATGCCGAGCGGCAGCGGGCGGCCGCCGAGCGCGGCGACGTTGGCCACCGCGTTGGCGCCGCCGCCGGGAGTCAGGCGCTCCCCCTCGAAGGTCAGGATCAGGACAGGCGCTTCGCGGCTGATGCGCTTGGGAGCGCCGCTGATGAACACGTCTGCCACCAGGTCGACCAGCATCAGCACCGGCTGGCCGGCCATGGCGTCGACCAGGGCGAGCAGCCGGTCGGCAGTGGGAAGTATTTCCCTTTCAGTCATTTGCGGAGCGGGATTGTAGCAGGCTCACGGCTGCGACTCGTCCCCGAGGTAAGCTACCTCCGAGAGGTGGTTCTCCTGCCCGCTGCCGCCAAGCGCCGATGACCGATCCAGCACCCTTGCCTGAAGGCCCGCCGGCCGGGCCTGGCGCGCCGGCCGAGCCGGGGACCTACTTCGCCGCCGCGCTTACCACCACCTGCGACCTGATCTTCGACTGGGCGCGAAGCTCGGCCCTGCGTCCGATCCGGCTGGGCCTGGCTTGCTGCGCGGTCGAGATGACGGCGGTCCTGGACCCCCGCTTCGACGGCGCGCGGCTCGGCTTGCATGCCGCGGCGCCGCCGCCGGCGACCCCGCCGGCCAAAAGCGACGTGCTGATCGTGGCCGGCACGGTGAGCGAGAAGCTGGCGCCGCTGCTGCGGCGGCTGTGGGACCAGATGCCGGATCCCAAGTGGGCGATCGCCATGGGCGCGTGCGCGGCCTGCGGCGGCCCGTTCCCCACCTACGCGGTGACCCAGGGGATCGATCGCGTGATCCCGGTCGACGTGTACGTCCCGGGCTGCCCGCCGCCGCCCGAGGCGCTGCTTCAGGCGCTGCTCCATCTCGAACAGAAGATCGCCAGGCAGCGCCGGCTGGGAGAGTGGCGGATCGGGGAGCGGGAGCGGCGATGATCGAAGCCCTCGATCCGCTCGCCGAGGAACTGCGTCGAGAGCTGGGCGACGCCATCGTCTCGATCGAACGAGGCGCCGAAAGCTCCGAGATCTGCATGCTGGTGCGCAGCGAGCAGGTCGCCGCGGTGGCCGCCACGCTGCGCTCGCGGTTCCGCTACACCCGCCTGGTGGACCTTTGCGCCGCCGACTACCCCGAGCGGGAGCAGCGCTTCGAGGTCGTCTACCATCTCTACAGCTTCCGCGAGAACCGCCGTATCCGCCTCAAGACGCGGGCCGGCGACGGTTCGCCGGTGCCCAGCGTCACCGGGGTCTGGCGCGGCGCCGGCTGGCCCGAGCGCGAGGTCCACGACCTCTTCGGCATCGACTTCACGGGGCACCCGGATCTCACCCGCATCCTGCTGTGGGAGGGCTTCACCGGCCACCCCCTGCGCAAGGACTTCCCGCTCGCCGGCATCGACACCGGCGCGGCGCTCCACCTCGATCCGCCGGACATGCCGGGTGCCTCGCCGGCCGCCGGAGATGGCACGGCGCCCGCGGCGAGGCCGGAGGCGACGGCCGAGGGCGATGCACGCTGAGGCTGGCGACGGCGCCCTGACCGGCGATACCGGCCCGGGCGGCGAGCCCGGCGAGCGCGGCGGTCCCGTCGCGGGACCTGACAATCCGGCCGCAGGAGACGTCGCGCCGCCCCCGGAGCGCGGCGATGGCGAGGTGGTCGAGCTGGCGTTCGGCCCGCGGCATCCGGCCCTGCAAGGGGTGCTGTGGCTGCGCCTGACGCTGGACGGCGAGGAGGTGGCCGGCTGCCAGCCGCGCATCGGCTACGGCCATCGCGGCCTCGAGAAGCTCTTCGAGGGCTTCTCGCTGCGCGAGGGGGTCGCCCTCACCGACCGCCTCGATTTTGCCGCGGCGGCGGCCGCCAACCTCGCCTACGCCGGGGCGGTGGAGCGGCTCCTCGGGCTCGCCGTGCCGCCGCGGGCGCGCTACCTGCGCGTGGTGCTTGCCGAGCTGCAACGCATCGCCTCCCACCTGCTGTGGCTGGCGACCTTCGCCGCCGACGCCGGTGTCGAGAGCGCCTTCCAGGCGGCCCTGGGTGACCGCGAGCAGGTCCTCGACCTGCTCGCCGGCTACTGCGGCGCCCGCCTCACCCTCCGCTGCGCGGTGCCCGGGGGTCTGCCGCGCGACGTGCCCGACGGCTGGCTGGCGGGCTGCGCCGAGCTGGCGGCGGCGCTGCCCTCTCGCGCCGAGGCCTACCGGCAGCTGCCCGGCGAGGACCGCCGGTTCAAGCAGAGCACCGTCGGCCTGGGGGTGCTGCCGGCGGAAACCGCGCTCGACTATGGCGTCACCGGGCCGGCGCTGCGGGCTGCCGGCGTCGACTGGGACCTGCGCAAGGCGCTCCCCTACGACGCCTACGAGGAGCTCGATTTCACGGTGCCGGTGGGGCGCAACGGCGACGCCTACGACCGCTTCCTGGTCAGGATGGACGAGCTGCGCCAATCGGCCGGCCTGATCTCCCAGTGCCTCGAACGCCTGCCGGCAGGCCCGGTGCGGGTGGAGCCCGACGCCGGGGGCGGTCAGGAGGCGCCGGACGCGCCGCCGGCGGCGGCCGAGACCTACTTCAGCGTCGAGGGCCCGCGCGGCGAGATCGGCTTCTACCTGGCCGCCGGCCCCGGCAGTCGCGGCGACGCCTCCCCGCCCTGGCGCTGCCACGTCCGAGCACCGTCTTTCTACAACCTCCAGGCCCTTCCCCAGATGGTCCGAGGCCACGGCATCGGCGACCTGGTGACCCTGCTGGGTTCGCTCGACCTGGCGCTGGGCGAGGTGGACCGTTAGCGCTGGGGCCCGTGGGCAGGTGCCATTATGGCGCGGTCTGGGCGGCTTTGGCGTGCTCGCGGCCCGTCGCCGCCTGCCGCGGCACGGACTGTCCCCCGGCAGTCCGGGTGGGTGGGGGAGGCATCCATCTTGCTGATGCGCGGAGCGGCGACGCGGGCGCCTGCCGAACGCGGGAGGCGTGCCTCGCGCCGTGTTCCGCTGCCGTCATTACGGGCCAGTACGGGTCACGCCGCGCAGAGCCGCGTCGTTTCGCCCGGGCCATCGCCTGAGGGAGCCGCATGATCGAAGCCCACGATTTGAGCCGCCGGTACGGCGACTTCACCGCCGTCGACGGCGTCTCGTTCACCGCCGCGGACCACGAGATCCTGGGCATGCTGGGGCCGAACGGCGCCGGCAAGACCACGACCATCCGCATGATCACCGGGTTCCTGCCGCCGACTTCCGGCCGGGTCACGGTTGCCGGGCGCGACCTCTTCGAGTCGCCCACCGAGGTGCGGCGCCATCTCGGCTACTTGCCCGAGAACGTCGCGCTGTATCCCGAGATGAGGGTCGAGGAGTACCTCCTGTACCGCGCCAGCCTCGAGGGCCTTGCGGGCGGCGAGGTGCGCACCTCCGTCGGCGAGGCGATCGAGCGCTGCATGCTCGAGGAGGTCCGCCACCAGATCATCGGCACCATCTCGAAGGGATTCCGGCAGCGGGTTGGGCTCGCGACGGCCATCCTGCACCGCCCCGGTGTGCTGGTCCTCGACGAGCCCACCGTCGGTCTCGACCCCAAGCAGATCATCTCCATCCGCGAGCTGATCCGTGAGCTGGGGCGCGAGCGCACGCTGCTGCTCTCGACCCACATCCTTCCCGAGGTCGAGCTGCTCTGCGACCGGGTGATCATCATCGACCGCGGCCGCATTGCCGCCTCGGGCACGCCGGACAACCTGCGCCAGTCGTTCGTCGGCAACCCCGGCCTGCGGGTGACGCTCAAGGACGCTCCCGCGGCGGCGCCTGCCGCCTTGGAGCAGATCGAAGGCGTCGTCGCCCTTCGCCCCGGCGCCGGCGGGGCGGGAAGCTTCGTGCTGGAGTGCGATCGCGGCGCCGATCCCCGCGAGCGCGTCTTTCGCGCCGCCGTCGAACGCGGCTGGGTGCTGCTCGAGCTGGCTCTCGAGCGGCCTTCGCTCGAGGAGGTCTTCGTCCGCCTGACCACTCACGAGCCGCCGGGCGGCGCGGGTGGGAGCGAGCCGGCGGAGGCGACGGAGCCGACCGGCGGCGGGGCGCCGCCGTCCGCATCCTCGTCCGCGCCGCCGCCGGCCGCTGCCGCAACCGCCGGCGGCGCCGGCGGCGGGGAGGTGCCGTCGTGAGGGCCCTCTACGCCACCTTCCTGCGCGAGCTGCGCGCCTACTTCGTGTCGCCGCTCGCCTACCTGGTGATGTGCTTCTTCCTGGTCTACAACGGTGCCATCTTCGCCGCCGTCGTCAGCGTCCTCAACGATCCGCGCAGCGGCGGCACCGAGCGGCCGATGGATCAGCTGTTCCAGGGCTTCTTCTTCTGGATCATCCTGTGCTTCATCACCACCGTCCTGACCATGCGCCTGATCTCCGAGGAGCTGCGCAGCGGCTCGATCGAGGTGCTGATGACGGCGCCGATCACCGAGGCCCAGGTGGTGGTCGGCAAGTACCTGGCGGCGCTCACCTTCTATTGCGCGCTGTGGGTGCCGACGGTGGCCTACGCCGGGATCGTCGGGCGCTACAGCCGCGTCGACTGGGGACCGATCGCCGGCGGCTACTTCGGGATCCTGTGCCTCGGCGCCCTGTTCCTGTCGGTCGGCGTGCTGTTTTCGGCGCTGACCAAAAGCCAGCTGCTCGCCGCGATCATGACCTTCGTGGTGCTGGTCGCCGTGCTCTTCCTGGTCGGCCTGCTGGACAACCTGTTCAACGGCGAGATCGCCAAGCAAGCGGTCGGCTACGTCAACCTCTTCGGCCACATGGAGGAGTTTCACAAGGGCATCGTGGACAGCCGCCATTTGATCTATTACGTGTCGGCGATCTTTTTCTTCCTCTTCCTCGCCAGCCGGGCGCTCGAAGACCGCAAGTGGAGGTGACCGGATGGAGACCCTGAGGAACCGGCGGCTGATCAAGACCGGCACGCTCTCGGCGGGCATCCTGCTGATCCTGGCGCTGCTCGCCATCGTCAACTACTTCAGCTCGAAGTACTACAAGCGGTTCGATTGGACCGGCAGCCACATCTACTCGCTGTCGCCCAAGAGCCAGGAGGTGCTGCGGCACCTGCGCGGCGACGTCGACGTGGTGATGCTGGTCCCGGACGACCAGACCAGCCATCCCATCTACGAGCCCACCCGCGAGCTGCTGACTCGCTACGCCGCCGCCTCGCCGCGCATCCACCTGCGGGTGGTCGATCCGGAGAAGAACCGCGCGCTGGCCGAGCAGCTGGCCCGCCGCTACAACGTCACCGCCGCCGGCGTGGTGTTCGCCTCCGGCAACGACCGCCGGGTGGTGGACTCCGCCGATCTCGCCGACTTCGACTTCTCCGGCGTGCAGCTCGGCCAGGGGCCGGAGATGACCGGCTACAAGGGCGAGCAGGCGTTCACCAGCGCCCTGCTGCAGCTCTCCGAGGGGCGCAAGCCGAAGATCCTGTTCACGACCGGCCACGGCGAGCACTCCCTGGACGACTCCGGTTCGCGCGGCCTGTCGAGCTCCCGCGAGATCCTCGGACGCGACAACTTCGAGATGGAGGAATGGGCCTCGCTCGGCAAGCCGTCGGTGCCGCCGAAGACCGACCTGGTGGTGATCGCCGGCCCCACCGGCTCGTTCCTGCAACCCGAGCTGAAGGCGTTCTCCGACTACCTGCGCGCCGGCGGCCGCATGCTCGTGCTGCTCGATCCGACCCTGCAGGGCTCCTCCCTCGTCGATACGGGACTCGAGGGTTGGCTGGCCGGTTACGGCGTCAAGGTCGGCCACGACATCGTCGTCGATCCCTCGAACCCGATGCCGTTCTTCGGCTCCGAGACCCTGTTCGTCAAGGACTACGGCGAGCACCCGATCACCAAGGCGATGCGTTCCGGCAGCCTGCCGGTGCTGGTCAGCCTGGCGCGCTCGGTGGGCAAGGGGGAGGTGCCCGCCGGCGGCAACATCCAGGTGACCGAGCTGCTGCGCACTTCCAGTCAAGGCTGGGGCGAGACGGACCTCGCCCACCTCGACCAGGTGACCAAGGACGACAAGGACGTCCCCGGTCCGGTGTCCCTGGGAGCAGCGGCGGAGATCAAGAGCGCCGCCGCCGGCGCCCGCCCCGCTCGCCTGGTGGTCTTCGGCGATTCCGACTTCGCCACCAACCAGCTGGTGCGGGCCAACGGAACCAACGCCATGCTGCTCGCCAACTCGCTCAACTGGCTGGTGGAGCGTGAGACGCTGCTCGGCATCCCGCCGAAGAAGACCGAACAGGTGCGGCTGAGCTTGACCGCCGGCGAGCTGCGCACGGTCTACGTGCTGTCGCTGCTGGTGCTGCCCGGCCTGGCCGCCGCCGCCGGCATCTACGTCTATTTCCGCAGGAGGCGATAGCTCCGCCGTGCGCCCGCGCACCCTGCTGGTGTTGCTGATCGTGGTGGTGGCGCTCGCCGCCTTCATCCGCTTCTACGAGCGCGACCTGCCGTCGAGCGACGAGCGGGCCCAGGCCGCCAAGAAGGTGCTCGACTTCAAGAAGGACCAGGTGAACCGGGTACGGCTGACGGCGGCCGGCACCACGGTGGTGCTCGAGCGGCAACCGGCGCCCGGCGCGAAGACGCCGGCGGGAGCGGCGGCAGCCGCCAAGCCCGCCGCCACGAAGCTCCCCGAAGCCCTGGCGGGCACGGGTGCTGCGGCCCTGGGCGATTGGCGGATCGCGCAGCCGCTCAAGGCGCGCGCCGATGCCGCCGCGGTCGACCGCCTGCTCGACAGCCTGGCGAACCTCGAAAAGACCCGCACCCTCGAGCGGGCGGCGCCCGCCGAGATGGGGCTCGACAAGCCGCGCGCGGTGGTGGCCCTGACGGTCGCCGGGACGCCCGGCGAGACCGTGCTCGAAATCGGCGCCAGCGTTCCCACCGCTCCCGGCCAGGCGATCGCCGCGGTCGCGGGGCGGCCGCAAGCCTACGTCGTCAGCGATACGCTGCTGCCGGACGTGACCAGGAAGCCGGGCGATTGGCGCGACCGGCAGTTGTTCCACGGCGACCGCGACACCATCGAGCG
>DATKFK010001004.1:0-2460 GCA_035544375.1 Thermoanaerobaculia bacterium | reverse complement strand
CTTCTCGTGGTCGTTCGCCTGCGCGAACGAGATCGGCAGCGACAGCAATCCGTGCGCCGCCATCACGGACTGACCGGGGCAGGACGCGCCGCCGGCCGGGCACGGCCGGCGGCGGCACGCCGTGCTGAGGACCGCCGTCATAGACGTAGCCACCCGCTAGGCCATGGCCGAAATCCCGCCTCGCGGCAATCGTGGCAAGCCGATGCTCGACAGCCCGAAACCTCCAAGAGTAAACTAAGTTAGCTAAGGAGGTGGGTATGGGAGTCTTCAACGTACACGACGCCAAGACCAATCTCTCCAGGCTTCTCGAGCGAGTCGCCCAGGGAGAGGAGATCATCATCGCGAAGAGCGGACGGCCCGTGGCGAAGCTGGTACGAGTGGCCGTCGAGGCTCGCAAACCCGGACGCCTCAAGGGCCGGATCCGCCTCGGCCCCGACTTCGACGAGCCCCTTCCGGCGGAGATCCAGGCTGCGTTCAGCGGGGAAAGGGAGTGAAGCTCTTGCTGGACAGCCACGTCTTTCTTTGGTGGCTCGCTGGAGATCGCAAGCTGCGCGCTGGGCCCCGGCAGGCGATGGCCGACCCGACTTCGATCGTCTATGTCAGCGCAGCGACGATCTGGGAGTTATCGCTCAAGGCCGCCATCGGCAAATTGGATCTCGACGGCGCAGACCTGGTGGAAGAGATCGCGGAAAACGACTTCGTCGAGCTGCCGATGACAGCGCGGCACTCGCTCGCCGCGGCCTACCTGCCGCATCATCACGAAGACCCCTTCGACCGCATGCTGATCGCCCAGGCTCAGATCGAGGGCCTGACGATCGTCACCAAAGACCTCGCTTTCCGCGCCTACGAGGTCTCGATCCTTCCGGCCTGAACCGGCACGCGCCACTACCCCCTACAGCGTCAGCTGGACGTTCAATGGCCGCAGAGCGCCCGGCGAGCTCCTTCGGCAAACGCGAGCGTCCCCCGGTTCCGCCCCAGGCGCGCGCGAACGCCACCCCTTTTCCGTCTAGACAGATATGGATCCTCGTCGCATACTGACCGATGGTCTGGTCGATGAACGTGGAGAATCTATGGAGAGGGTGGTCACGGCAACTGAGGCCAAGGTCCGATTTGGCGAGCTGATGCGACGTGTCGTCGAGAGCGGAGGCACCGTCATCGTCGAGAAGGACGGCAACCCGCAGGTCGCGATCCTGTCCATGGCGGAGTACGCCCGCCTGAAGTCCGGGCAGGAGGCCCGCCCGGACTGGGAGGGTCTGCTCGATCGGGCGCATCAGGCCATCGCGGCCGACCTCGGCAAGCGAAAGCTGCCCGACGTTGGAAGTGTGATCCAGGAGATGCGAGAAGAGCGCGATGCCCAGCTCTTCGACCCCGGTCGTCTGCGTTGACGCATCCCTGATCGTCCGGCTCGTGACCGACGCCAATAGCCGGCAGCTGCGTGCGCTCTGGCACCAATGGGAGACGAGGGACGCGAAGCCGCGGCGCCGACGCTGGTCTTCTTCGAGGTCTCGAACGCGCTCTACAGGGAGAACGGGGGAGCCCCTTACTCAGGAGGCCAGCACCGGCAACAGGGCGTTGCCGGCCGGCGACGCCGCGCCTGCCGCCTCTCCCTCCCCACCCCCGACCGGCGATGCGAGGTCGCGGTTGGCGGGGGTGATGGCGTGGCGGTACTGCCGGGCCAGGGCGGCGGTGTCCTCGCGGGTCACGAAGCGCTCGTAGAGGTTGGTGCGCTGCCGCGGCCGGTAGCCGGCGGCCAGAATGAGGTGCTCCATCTCGTCCTGGCTCATGCGGTAGGAGGTGCCGGCCGACGCCACCACGTTCTCCTCGATCATCGTCGAACCCATGTCGTCGGCGCCGAAGGCGAGCGCCACCTGGCCGATCTTCTTGCCCTGCGTCACCCAGCTGGTCTGGAAATGGGCGATGTTGTCGATGAACAGGCGCGACACCGCCAGCGTCCGCAGGTACTCGTCGGCGAAGGTCTCCGGCACGTCCGGCATCTCGGTGTGCTCGTGCTGGAACGTCCAGGAGATGAAGGCCGTGAAGCCGCCGGTCTCGTCCTGCAAATCGCGGATGCGCTGGAAGTGCTCGACCCGCGCCGCCACCTCCTCGCCCATACCGTACATCATGGTGGCCGACGTCCGCAGGCCGTTGCGGTGCGCCTGGCGCATGACGTCGATCCACTCCTCGGCGGAGCACTTGGGATAGGCGAGCACCCGCTTGCGCGTGTCGTCGGAGAGGATCTCGGCGCCGCCGCCCGGGATCGACATCAGCCCGGCATCCTTGAGGCGGGCGATGACGTCATAGAAGCTCATCCGTTCCTTGCGGGCGATGAACTTGATCTCCGGCGGCGAGAAGGCATGGATGTGCAGCGCCGGGTAACGCTCCCGCAGGTAGCGCAGCAGGTCCTCGTAGTAGGTGATGGGCAGGTCGGGATGCACCCCGCCCTGCATCAGGATGCCGGTG
>DATKFK010001003.1:0-3703 GCA_035544375.1 Thermoanaerobaculia bacterium | reverse complement strand
GTTGAGCGCGCTCGAGCTGCGGCACCCGGCATGGATCACCGGCGACCGTCCGCTCGCCGCCTACGCGCTGGAGCCTGGGTCCGATCCACAGATCGTTCGCCTGCTCGCCGACAGGCGCGATCTCGAGTTCTACCGCTACCGCTACCGCGAGCTGGCGAGAGGCATTCGCGGCAGCGCCGAGGGACAGGCGGCATGACGGAGGGCGAGAGCGCGGGTGCTCCAAGAAGTGAGGGTGGGATGATGCTGATGAGTCGTTTCAGTGGTGGATGACGATGCGCGACGACAGGACAACCAAACATTTTTTTCGGGATCATTGGTTGGGAATCTTCCTATCCTCGGTTCTCGCTAGCCTCGCGGCTGCATTCATCTATGGCCAGTTCTTTCTTCATGCGCCGGCCTTGCGGGTGAGTCCTCAAGCTCCAGCTCGCGGTCCTGCTCGCGAACCGGCACCGCTTGCTCGGCCATCATCGACACTTGGGATGACGGTGAGTAGGGATGAGATCGACGAGAACCTTCGCTATCTACCGACACCTCAACGTGATGAAGCGGCCGGACTCTACAAAGGAGTGCGCATTCAATGGACAGGAGAGGTGAGAGGCATCTACAGGGGGCAGGAAGCCAGGATCATCGTCAATATGACATGCCGGAATTCGGTAGTACCGATGAGTGACAGCGCAGCCGTGGTTCCCTATGCTCGGGAAGTGATCCTCCTTCGCGAGGGGGTGAAGGTCAAGGTAGTAGGGGACGATCTCGAAGATCGAACCTGGCAGGAACGGTTTTGTTTGGCTAGATCCTGCCGAGGTTTCTAGCGCGGCAGAATCGGCGGGACTTGGAAACCCGTGATCCTGGTTCCCTCCGGTATATCTCGGACCGCGTGAGCGACTCTTCCTGTGTGCGATATGTGAACGACAGTGGAGACCAGGTCGATGTTGTCCACTGTCTCCTGCCCCCCGAGGAAAAAAGGCTGTTGCCGGCTGTACACCTGGCCAGCGGCCGGCTTCCAGTCGAGCTCGCGCAGCTGCAGCAGGGTGCTGGCGTGAAAGAAGACCGCGGGCAGCGCACAAACCATGGCAGTCCATTCTTCCTCGGATCCGGCGATCTCCTCATAGTGAGCCGACCCAGCATCGAGCCACGAGATGCGCCCTTCCGGAGACTTGAGGAACAGATCCCCAAAGAGGGTCACGCGGAATAGGCTCTGCTGCGGACCGACGAGCCAATGCCAATCTTCCAGGACCTCGTCTCCGGGTACCTCTTCTGCGGCGAACATCTCGGCCAGCGATGCGGGAAGCAAGCGTCGGTCGTTCATGGCCTCGACATGACCGATCGCTGCGAGTCCGACGCCCGCGAGGACGACGTTGGCTTCCGAGAGGATGGGTTGGAAACGAAACAGATTGACGTCGTAGCTGCTCTCCCAAGGGAAGCGGCCCTGGCGATCAGGCCAAAAAACCTGCAAGGCCGGGAAGTCGAAGGTCTCATAGCAGGCGCCTGCAGTGCCCAGGTAGGAGGCGAACCATTGGGGCAGCACGGGACGCAAGCTGCCGCGGAATGTCCCGAAAAGCCCCGCATACGGCGTTCCAGCCCTAAACGTCTCGCCTTTGGCGATGCGGTCCGCCATCGCACGGAGCTGGGGCTCGATGTCCTGAGGGTCCTGCGAGGGAGCGAAGACGACAAGCTCGGGGTGTTGGTAGGTCCGCCAAAGACCGATCGTGTAAACGAAGCCGGCGCCCTGTTCGGTACCCTGGACCATCAGGAGGTGCCAGCCTACTCTCTCGATGTCGTTTCTCGCTCGCTCGACAGCCTTCCTACCCAAGTCTTCCAGCTCGTTGCCCTGCGTCCCTCCGGCCGCCATCTCGCGCTTGCCGAGGGGCCGCCTTCCGGCCAGGATCAGCGCCACGGCCAGAAGAGTCAGGGCGAGGAGAGCGAAAAGGATAATGGTCACGAGCGCTTGCGCTGCGTAGTTGCTTATTGTTCCACAATATCCTCTCTTCTCCTAACCGAGGCCGGCCGGTTGCGGACCCCGCCTGGCGAGCGGCCCGACCTGATCCCCAATATCCAGCTGCTTGCCGACCAGCTGCTCGTGGCCGTCCGGCCGGAACGTCGGGCAGGCGAGGCGGCTCGAGGAGCACTGAGCCACGAACCCAGAGTCTTCCTTGGCTGGGCCGAGTTCATCAAGCACCCGGGCAGTCTCTGCTTTCGTGTCCGGCGCGGCGAAATCGGGCACACATCACGGCGACGCTGGTCTCGCGGTGGAGGCCTTTGCGAGGGCGCTCCCCAATCCTGATGGCGCTAACGTCGTGGTCGAAGAGAACGTGCTATCGCTGGTGGGGGCCGTTCTCCTCCGAACCGGCTGGTCGGTACCGAACTCTATTCTGTCCGCCTCATGTTTGATGGTGGCTGTCTAGGCCATGCGTGTCGCTTGCTTGGCTGGATGACCCTCACCGGCACCCTGGACTGCCGATGTCGGCGATCCGCCTGCGGTTTCCGAGGAACCTGGCTGCGCTCGCCCGAATCCCGAATTGAGATGCCGGCGGCCGATTTCTCTTTTCGATGCGAGAGGTTCCGCTTCTCTTCGCCCTTGTTCTTACCGGTGACGGCGCGGGTGCCCCGAAGGCAAGCTCGGCTTGCGGGATGGGCGCCGAGCACGCTGCGCCGGCGGAGGGGGGAGGCGGGCGTCGAGCACGATCGCCCTCACGGAGCGGCCCTGCGAGAGCTCTTGGGCAGTGGTCTGCAAGCCCTGAGTCAATTGCTCGTGCGACAGGCGGCGGTGGCGGGAGCGGCGCGGATCGGTCTTGTCCCAGCGGTCGCACTGGTACCAGCCTGCGAGATAGACGCCATGCTGGCAACCCGTGCGGTCGAGATAGCGATCGACGAGCTGGGTCCTCAGACTCCCAGGGAGATCGGGGTTCCAGCTGCCCTTGACCTCGACGATCACCTTGAGCAAGCGCTCGAGGCCCGACGCCTCGTCCCGGACGATGCCGGTGACGAGAAGGTCGGTGCGCTTGCCGCCGCCCGGCAGCGAGCCCACCCCGCGGGTGATCTCGACCTCGCGGAGGGCGATGAAGCCCCGGGAGCGCAGATCGGGGCCGAGGTGCAGCGCGATCTCGTCCGCCAAGGTCCCTTCCTCTTTCGGGCGCCAGCGGTCGCCTGCGATCTGGTTCCATAGGCGATGGATCGCCGCCGGAGTGCCGTGCAGGGTCTCCTCGAATCTGGCGAGCGATGCCAGCACCGCCGCGAGGAGCTGGTCGCCGGTCTGCACGAGCGGGACCGCTGGATGGCGGCCGAACCTGAGGACGTCGGCCGGAGCAAGCGGCACCCAGCCGACCCTCTGCTCGTGCCTCTCCCCTTCGAGGCGCACGAGGCGGAGCCAAGGGAACCGGGGGAGCTCGGTCTCGATGCGTCGCAAGGCGCCGCAGGCGGCAGCGGTGCCGCGCAGCTTGAGCATTTCGAGAAGGCGCCGGCGAAGATCCGCGACTGCGTGGCGCTCGGTGACGAGACCGGCGAGCTGGGGATCCTCCTCGGGCGGGAACTCGCGCACCATCCAGAGGAAGAGGTCGGCGACGCTCTGCTCGGACCAGGCATTGCCAAGGTTTAGAAGCGGTTCATCATGCGCCGCAGGGGCGAGGAGCCGGATGACCTCTCGCCCGAAGGCGGTGTCGGCAGACATGGCGCTCCAGACCGTGTCGCGCCCGGCGGCTTGCGGACC
>DATKFK010001002.1:0-2617 GCA_035544375.1 Thermoanaerobaculia bacterium | reverse complement strand
ACGAGATCCTGGGAGGGGAGCTCTACATGTCGCTTTCGCCCGGCACGCGGCATCAGCGTGTCAACCGCAACTTGATGTTCCTGATCGAGAGCTATCTGCGGCGCACCGGGCATGGCGAGCTCTTCCCCGATCGAACGGCCGTCCGTTTCTCGCCGCGCGACGTCGTGATGCCCGACCTGCTCGTGGTGCTGGCGGGACATGAGGACGTCGTCAAGGAGGACGCCATCGACGGTGCGCCCGATCTGGTGGTGGAGGTCCTTTCGCCCGGAACGGCGCGCCGGGACCTGGGCGTGAAGCGAGCGCTGTACGAGCACAGCGGCGTCGGCGAATACTGGATCGTCGATCCCATCGGGGAGACGGTCCAGGTCCACGTGCTCGCCGAAGGAACGTTCCGCCTCCACGGCTCCTTCAGCCGCAACCAGGTTCTCCGCTCGGAGCTCCTCCTCGAGCTGGAGATCCCGTTAGCCGAGGCCTTCCCGCCGCCTTGAGCGCGCGCCGGGGAGCGCTACCAGTCCTCGCGGAGAGCGGAGGTCATCGCCCCGCGGCCAGCGCCCGTGCGTCGGCGGTGAGTTGCTGCAACGCGTCCGGGTCCAGCGCCGGGTAGGAGCCGCGGATGATGCCGTCCGCGTCGACCAGCGCGAACCGCGTGCTGTGCAGGATCGCCTCGACCCCGCCCTTGCCCTGGCCCGGCTCGAGCGCCAGCTTGAAGCCCTGCCACGACAGGTTGCGGAGCTGCCACTCGTCGCCGGTCAGGAACAGCCAGCGGCGGCTGGCGGCGAACGACCGTGCGTACTTCTCGAGCACGGCCGGCGTGTCGTAGGCCGGATCGACGGTGAAGGACACCAGGCGAATGGCCGCGCCCGGCGGCAGCGCGCGGTCGAGGCGGGCGAGTCGCGCGCTCAGCAGCGGACACGACGACACGCAGCGGGTGAAGACGAAGTCGGCGATCCAGGGCGCACCGGCCAGGTCTTGGCGGCGGACGGTGCGGCCGTCGCGGTTGGTGAGCGTGAAATCCGGGACCCGGCCAAGGACCGGCAGCGCCGCCTGCCGCTCGAGGCTCGCCTGCCGCGCCGTACGCTGAACCCTCTGGTAGACCGCGGTGGCCGCCACTCCGACCAGGGCCGCCAGCAGCAGGCCCCACGCCAGGGGCCGGACCCATCCTCCGCGGGGGGTGATCGAGGACTGCTCGGAGTGGCGCGCGGGGAGCGGCGTGGGCTGCAACGGATCGCCGATCCAGGTTAGCGGAACACGCGGAACACGGCCGGCAGCGCCAGCCGGTCGAACAGCAACACCGCCAGCACCGCGGGCAGGTAGAGCAGCGAGGCGAGCATCAGGCGGCGAGCGCCCGGCGTCGAGCGCCGGCGGGCGAATCCCAGGCAGAAGCCGAGGTAGGCGAGCCCGAGCACCAGGGCGCCGGCGAAATAGAAGCGCCCCGCCAGGCCAAGCAGCGAAGGCAGCAGGCTCACCGGCACCAGGGCGGCGCCGTAGAGCACGCTCTGCCGCGCCGTCCAGGCGCCGCCGGGGTCGAGGACCGGCAGCATCGGGAAGCCGCCCCGCGCGTAGTCCTCGCGGCACAGCCAGGCGATGGCGAGGAAGTGCGGCATCTGCCAGAAGAAGAGGATGCCGAAGAGCGCCCAGGCCGCGAGATCGATCTCGCCGCGCACCGCGCACCAGCCCATCATCGGCGGCAGGGCGCCGGGGATCGCGCCCACCACCGTCGAGAGCGAGCTGACCTTCTTGAGCGGGGTGTAGACGAAGACGTATCCCGCGAGGGCCGCCGCGCCGAGCGCCGCGGTGAGCGCGTTGGCCGCCAGGGCCAGCGCCAGCAGACCGGCGACCGCCAGCGCCACGCCGAACAGCAGGGCGAGATCGGGATCGAGGCGGCCGGCGGGCAGCGGCCGTCCGGCCGTCCGCCGCATCAGGGCGTCCGTCGACCGCTCCCAGAACTGGTTGAGCACCGACGCGCCTGCCGCCACCAGGCAGGTGCCGAGCAGCGTGGCGGCCAGCTGCCAGGAGGCAAGAGCGCCGCCGGCCAGCAGGAACCCCAGGGCGGTGGTGAGCGCCACCATCAGGGTGATGCCGGGCTTGGTCATCTCGGCCAGATCGCCGAGCGCCAGCGGCCCGAAGCCGGCGCGCGATGCCGCCCCGGCAGGGAGGCCAACCGCAGGGAGGCCAACCGCGGGGAGGCCAACCGCGGGGAGGCCAACCGGCGCCGTCTGCACCGGTCCCGCGGGCACCGCGGCAACCGCCTGGCCCGCCGGTGCCGCGGCCGGCCCGGCCTCTGCAGTCAGGGCGGATGAGCTGAAGACTGTGGCCATCGTCGTGGGTCGTGTTCAGGCGCAAGGACCGCCGCGGCCGCCGGGAGCGGCGCAGACGGCGGGGCCCGGACGCTCGCGGGAGTCTAACATTGCTCGCTCGTCCCTCAGCCATCGCCGTCCACCGACCCCGCACCCGCCCCGTCCGCCTGTCGCGCCCCTCTGGACAGGAGCCCTGCTTTGAGGGAGACTTGGCCGCTCTGAATCGACGACTGCGCAGGCCCCTTCGGGACCTGCCGCGGGGACCGGCCGCCGCTCTTCGGCCGCTCTCCGGCAGCTTTCCGGCAGGCTTGCACCCCGGC
>DATKFK010001001.1:0-3135 GCA_035544375.1 Thermoanaerobaculia bacterium | reverse complement strand
GCGGCGAGCTCCGAGCTGCTTGGCTTTCTGCAGGCCGTTCAGGCTGAACGGCTGCCGGACGCCGCTGGCCTCGACGGTTGGCTCGTTGCGTCCCTGGCGGTGTTTGGGGGCAAGGCACCGGCCGTCGCCGACCGGCTCCTGCGCGTCGTGGCGGAGAGCAAGCACGGCGGACAAAGGGCACGTTGTGCCCACGGCCGCGCCAGCTTGCTCGCGGCGCTGCGCGAGGATCAGGCGATCGAAGAGGCGCTGATCGGTGCCGGGCTCCTGGCGGCGGGAGGGTCCCGTGCCCCTGGGTTCTGGGACGACTACCGCAACGCCGTCCTGGCCGACTTCCGCACCTTCCGGGTCTATGGGCTCCAGGTCGAGCGGGCGGTCTTCGCAGATCTGCCCTCGCTGTTCGTGCCCCTGCGCCTGCGCTCGGTTGGCGAGGGGGCGAGGGATCGTGCTGACGACGATGACGGAAGGCAGCCGGCCGACCGACTCTTCGCGGCGGTCGAAGATCAGTGGCGCGGCGCCAGGCGCACGGAGAGAGACTCGCAAGACCTGAGCAGCGTCCTCTCGGCGCACCGCAGGATCGGTTTGATCGGTGGTCCGGGATGCGGCAAGACGACGACGCTCCGCTGGCTGGCGATCGTGGCGGCGACCGCGGGCGAGGAGGGGCGCGAAACCAGGACGCGATACGGTCTTCCGGCCGAGCCTCTGGTGCCGGTCTTCGTGCGGTTTCGCAGGCTGGCGCAGCGCGTGCGCGAGCGCGGCCTGGCGGGGATCGCGGGCAGAGCGGCGCTGGTGGCCGAGTTCCTGGAAGCAGAGTTCGAGATGGGTGTGGGTGGCCGCCACTTCAGCAAGTCCGAGTCCTTGAGCATCGCGCAGGAGCTGCTGGCGTCGGACGGCACCCTGCTGCTCTTCGATGCGCTCGACGAGGTGCCGGAGCCGGAGATGCGCGCGGTCCTGTTCGACGCGGTCGCAGACCTCCTGGGCCGCTATCCTCGGCCGCGCGTGGTGCTGTCGTCGCGGCCGTATGCGGTCCGGCGCGAGGTGGCGCGCCTCGAGCTGCCGCTGTTCGCGCCTTTGCCGCTCGATCGCGCCGGCCGCCAGACGTTCGCGCGGCACTGGTACCGGTCGGTGCGGACCCATCTCGGTGCGGCGCTCGGCCCGGAGGCGGCGATGGCGCAGGCCGACGAGCTGGCTGCGGCTGCGGAGAGAACACCTGGTCTTGCGGAGACCCCCCTCCTGCTGTCGATCCTTGCTCTCGTGCACTTCAATCGCCAGGGCCTGCCAGTCGAGCGAGCGGTGCTCTACGATCAGGCGACGCTGGCCATGCTGGGCCACTGGGACCGGGATCCCGCCGGCCGCAACCTGGGAGACGATGCGATCCCGCTCGACTGGGCGTCGCGGTTGGACTTGCGGGAAAGGGAGATCCGGCGGGTGGTCGAGTGCCTCGCGCTCGATGCGCAATGCGGCGAGCGCGGCGGGGACTTCACGGAGGCGGCGGCGGTCGCCGCGCTGTCGCGTGGGCTCGAAGCCGTCGCCGCGGAGGCGGAGCAGCGGGCGGAGAGGGCGCGGCTGTTGTTGCGGCTCCTGGCCGAGCGCTCCGGCCTGGTGCAGGAGCGCAGCCCGGGACTCTTCGCGTTCGCGCACCTCAATTTCCAGGAGTACCTGGCGGCGCGGGCGCTCGTCGGGCTGGGCGATGGCGCCCTGGAGCAGCTGGTGGGCCTGGCGGCGGACGGGCGGCACGCGGAGGTCATCCGCCTCGCCGTCGGCGTGCTGGCTGCCGACCAGCGCGCGGAATCCGATCGGCGGGCGGTGGCGCTGATCGAGGGCGTGGGCGAGCGGCACGCCTTCCTGGCTGCAACCTGCCTGGTCGAGGCGCCGCGGCTGCCGATCGGACGCGTGGCGGCCGAGAGCCTGGCACGGGCGGCGCTCGAGGATTCAGGCGACCGCATGCACCACTTCGAGCGCGCCGGCAGCATCGCGTGGTTGGTGTGGCCACTGCTCGAGCGCAGCGAACGGGTCGAGGAGCTGCTGCTCGAGTTCCTGAGCTGCTCGGCGGGAGGAAGGCGGCGGCCTCATGGAATGGAGGATTGGCCGGCGGCGATCCTGGGATGTCATCCCACGGGAGCGTTCAGCGCAACTTTCGAATGGTTCCTGGAACGCCTCGCGGCCGCGGCCAGAGAGCATTCCTTCCTGGGGTCGGTGGCGAGATTGTTGCTGGTGGAGGCTGGGAAGCTGCGGTGCGAAGACCACGTCAAGAGCCTGGTGTGGGTGCTGCAGTGGCCACGCGAGATTTCGGGGGGGCTCGCGGAGCGCGCGGCGACGGTGCTGATAGCGCTCGCGGCACCAGGCGGCCCGGTTGCCGACGCCGTGCGAGCGGAGCTGAGAGAGGTGGTCAGGGAGGGATATGGCGGAGCCTTTCGCGCGGCCAACGTGTGGCTGCGCATGGGCGAGGCCGTGACTGCCGACGTCGCGAAGGCGCTGGTGGAAGCCCTCGATTGGTCGGAGCACGAGGAGCTGTGTCCGCGGTTGGTGGAGCTGGCGCGGCAACCTGAGTCGCGGGCGGTGATGATCGCGGCACTAAGGCGCGGGCTGCGGGCGAAGGACGGCGAGGTACGGCGAGGGGTGGCGCGGATCCTTTCCGAGATTGGCGTCGAGGTGCCCATGCCCGCGCTGGAGGGTCTGGGTGAGGACGACCAGGAGGGACTTAGGAATGCGCTCGCGGCGCTGCTCGCGGAACCAGCCAGCGGCGGCGAAACCGTTGCCTCTCTTGGAGACGAGATCTGGGACGAGGACCCGAAGGTGGCATGGCCGGCCGCACAGGTGCTGGCAGCCGCCGGGCAGGCCGAGCTACCTGGCGTGTACCAGGCGCTGGTGAGGGCCGGGTTGCGGCAGGCGGAGACGAAGGCGCAAGCAGTGTCGTGGCTGCTGAAGCTGCGAGCGCAGCCGAGCCACGCGCTGGGCGTGCGGGCGGCCCTGCTCGATGGCCTGGTCCATGAAGAGGCGGCGGTCGCGGCGGCCTGCGCAGTCCTGCTGATCGACTGCGGCGATGCCGCGGGGCAGGGACGGCTCAAGCGGATCGTGACGGCCGCGCTGCGCGACCCTGCCCAGGCTCAGGATTCGATTCCACGGCTGCGGGCGCTC
>DATKFK010001000.1:0-7874 GCA_035544375.1 Thermoanaerobaculia bacterium | reverse complement strand
GCCGGCGGCGCGGGACCGGCTGCCGCGGCCGCCGCCTCCCCGGGCGGTGGAGCTGGCGCGGGCGCGCCGGGCGCCAGGGAACCGCCCGGGGCCGCTGCCGTCGCGGCCGCCGTCGCCATTGCCACCGCTCCAAGGGTGAAGGCGGGAGCGTCCAGCACCAGCACCACCCTGCCCTCGGCGGTCACGATGGCGCCCGAGAAGAGCGGCAGGTCCTCGAGCAGCTCGCCCAGGCCCTTGATCACCACCTCCTCGACGCCCAGCAGCTCGTCGACCGCCAGCGCGCACCGGCGGCCGCCGGCGGCCAGCACCACCACCGGCAGCCAGGGTTCGGCGCGGCGGCCGGGCAGCCGGAAGAGGCGGTCGAGGCGAAGCAGCGGCAGCCGCTCGCCCCCGGCGCGCGGCAGCAGCTCCTCGCCGCCGCCCGCGGCCGCCGCCACCTCGCCGGCCTCGGCGTGCAGCATGCGACGGACGGCCGTCACCGGCATGGCGAACGTCTCCCCGCCGGCGCGCACGAACAGCGCCTCGGAGATCAGCAGGGTGAGCGGCGCCTTGAGCGTGAAGCGGGTACCGGTGCCGGCCTCGGATTCGATGGCGATCTCGCCGCCGAGGCGGGTCAGGTTGGTGCGCACCACGTCCATGCCGACGCCGCGCCCGGCCGTCTGGGACACCGTGGCGCTGGTGCTGAGGCCCGGGACGTAGACGAGCTCGAGGGCCTGCTCGCGGTCGAGAGCGGCAAGCGCCGCTGGCGACCCCACGCCGCACGCGGCAGCCCGCCGGCGCAAGGCGTCGAGATCGATGCCGCCGCCGTCGTCCTCCACCTCGACCGTGACGAAGCGGCCTTGCAGATGGGCGGTGAGCAGCAGCAGCCCCTGCTCCGGCTTGCCGCGGGAGCGGCGCACCTCCGGCGGCTCGATGCCGTGGATCACGGCGTTCTGGACGAGATGCATCAGCGGGTCGGCAATGGCCTCGGCGACCGCGGTGTCGACCTCGACCGCCTCGCCGGCGAGCTCGAGCTCGACGCGCTTGCCGGCGGCGGCCGCCGTCGTCGCCACCAGCCGCCCGAAGCGGGCGAAGAGCTGGCCGATGGGCACCATGCGAGCGCGGCCGATGCCGCCGCGGAGGTCGCGCACCAGCCGCTGCAGCTGGCTCGCGTCGTCCCTCACCAGCGCGGTGAGGCGCGCGATGTCGCCGTGCAGCTCGCCCAGGTCGGCGGCGATCTCGGCGGTCCGCAGGGCGAGCAGGTTGAAGTCGTCGTAGCGGTCGAACTCGAGCTCGGCGAACAGCTCGGCGGTGGTGGCGCCGCCGGCCGCCGCCGCCGCGCCGGGAAGGCCCGCCGCCGCGCCGGCCACCGCGGCCTGCAGCTGCGGGTAGAGGTGCTGGGCGCCGAACTCCTCGACCGCTCGGGTCATGCGCGCGCCGCGAGACTGTGCCAGCTCCTCGAGCTCGGCCAGCCGTTCGAGGCGGCGGTCCATCCGCCCGCGCGCGATCACCAGCTCGCCGACCAGGCTCATCAACCGGTCGATGCGGTCGATGCTGACCCGGATCGAGGAGCGGAAGCCGCCGGCGGCCTTGGCGGGGATGGCGGGGACGGCGGCAACGGAGGGCGCCGGCGGCAGGTGCGCGGCGGCGGCAGGCACCCATTGGGACGGCGGGAAGGGCGCGGCCAGGGCCGGCCGCGGGGCGCCGGCGGCGTTCACCGCCGACAGCAGCTGCCGCAGCTGCTCGATGCCGGCGGCCAGGGCCGGGAAGGCGCCGTCGTCCCAGCCGGCGCCCGCGCGCACCGGCGCCAGGCGATCCTCCATGTCGTGGGCGACGCGGGCGATCGGAGCGCAGCCGACCGTGTAGGCGGCGCCCTTGAGCGTGTGGGCCGCGCGGAACAGCGCCGCCACCGGCTCCGCCGCCGGGCCCTGCCGCGCGATCGCGTCGAGCGCCGCGGCCATCGTTTCGACATGCTCCTCGGCCTCGGGGCCGAAGTACTCGAGCACGTCGGGGTTGGCGTCGGCGAACCGCCGCAGCTCGGCCGCCATGTCGGCGGGTGCGACGGCATCGGGGCCGGCGGCGCCAGCCGCGGCGGTCAGCGGCAGCGCCGCCGCGTCGCCGCGGCCGGCGGCGACGTCGGCAAGGGCCCGCGCGAGCGCCGCGGCCGCCTCGTCGAGGAAGCGCCGTTGCCTGGCCGTCAGCGAGGTGAGAGATCCCGCCTCGCCGCTGTCCCCCTGCGCCAGCTGCGCCACCTGCGCCGGCGGTGCCGGCGGCGGCGCGCCTTCGCGGGGTGGGGACCAGGCGACCGTATCCTCGATCGCGCCGGCCAGCCGCGACATCGTCGGGAAGCCGTACATCGCGGCCGAGCCGCGCAGCCGATGGCTCAGCAGCGCGATGCGGGCGCAACCGTCCGGGGCGCCGAGCGCCGCGGCGATGCCCGCGGCCGCCTGCCGCGCCTCCTCGAGGAAGCCGGCCAGCAGGTCGGCCGGAGCCGCCGCCGGCCAGTCGCCGTCCTGGCGGTCCGCCTGCTCCTGGCTTTCCCGCGGCTCGTCCAAGGCGATCCGCTCTCAGGGCTCGACCGGCGCCGCCCGCTAGGCGAGCCGGAAGCGCGCCAGCCTTTCGGTCAGCTCCCGGGCCAGGCGGCCGAGACGATCGGCGATGCCGCGCCCCGAGGCGACCGAGCTCGCGGCACGGTCGGCGGTCGCGGAGATGGAGACGATGCCCTGCGCCACGCGCTCGACGCCGGCGACCTGCGCCTGGGCCGAGGCCGAGATCTGTTGCGCCAGCTCCGCCGAAACCTGCGACAGGGTCGAGATCTCGCTCAGGCGGTCGCGCGCCTGCTGCGCCACCTGGAACCCGGTCTCCACCTCGCGGGTGCCGGTCTCCATCGCTCCCACCGCCTCCTGGATCTCCCCCTGCACGCGCTTGATCAGCGCGGCGATGCGCTGCGCCGCCTTCCCCGAGCTCTCGGCGAGCCGCCGGACCTCGTCCGCGACCACCGCGAAGCGCGCGCCCTCCTCGCCGGCGCCGGCCGCTTCGATCGCGGCGTTCAAGGCCAGCAGGTTGGTCTGCGAGGCGATGCCGGTCATGGCGTCGACGATCTCGGAGATCTCGAGCGAACGGTCGCCCAGGCCCTTGATGCGCCGCGAGATGCCCTGCACCTCGGCGCGGATGCGCTGCATGCCGCCGAGCGTGTCCACCACGGCGTTGCGCCCCTGGTCGGCGGCGGTCAGCGTCTGGCGCGCGGCGCCTGCCGAGGCCTCGGCGGTGCTCGAAACGTCCCGCACCGACTTCGTCACCTCCGCCACCTCGGTGCCGAGGCGGCGGGCTTCCGCGCTTTGCGCGGCGGTGCCGGCGACCATGTGGTCGGCCGCCTCGATCATCTCGCGCGCCGCGCCGGTGACCGTGTCGGCGGCCTCGCGCACGCCGGCGAGGATGCCGGCGATCTCCTCGACCATGACGTTGATCGAATCGACGGCCGAGCCGAGCACGTCGGCGGTCACCTCCCCGCGCCGGGTCAGGTCGCCCTGGGCGATCTCGGTGGTGACCCGCAGGAAACGGCCGATGTTGGCCTGCAGCTCCTCGCGCTG
Organism: Thermoanaerobaculia bacterium; assembly: GCA_035544375.1. Lineage (GTDB taxonomy): Bacteria > Acidobacteriota > Thermoanaerobaculia > Multivoradales > UBA5704 > JASLEW01. The sequence goes on along the minus strand of DATKFK010001000.1, from coordinate 4,305 downwards.
CAGCCGCTCGCGGTCGCGGTCCGCCTCGGTGAGCACCAACCGGCGCAGGCGCACGATGGTCTCGTTCCAGGTGCCGGCCAGGGCGCCGATCTCGTCGCTCGAAGTCACAGGCGCCAGCTGCGTGAGGTCGCCGTCGCCGACCCGGCGGGCGATCGCCACCAGCCCCTCGATCGGCCGCACCAGCCGCCCCACCAGCAGCCAGCTGACCGCGAAGGCTGCCAGCGCCAGGCCGGCCAGGAGCGCCACCAAGGAAGCCGCGGCCCGCAGCGCCGCGGCGTCGACCAGGTCGAGGTCCATGCCGACCCGCACGGTGCCGAGCTGGCCCGCCAGCACCGGCACTCCGACGTCGAGGATGGAGCGCGACCTGCCGGTCGCCGGGTCGGCGAGGGTGATCTGTCGCGCCTGGCTGGGGCGCTCTCCGGGCACCCGGTTCTGCTCGATGAGGCCCGGCGGCATGAACGGTGCGAAGGTGTGGGCGATGACGTCCTGCTGCGGGCCGTAGACCAGCACGTAGGCGACGCCCTCGATGTCGGCGAACTGGTCCACCAGCGACTGGATGGTCGAGGCATCGCGGTTGAGGAGCAGATCGACCCCGGAGTTGGCGAGGCTGCGCGCGATGGCCTCGCCCTTGGACTGGAACTCGCCGCGGACCTGGCGGCGCAGGGTCAGCGTCATCACCAGCGCCGCCACCGCGGTCACCGCCAGCAGGAGCACGCCGAGGAAGAGGAGGATCTTGGCCCGGAGGCCCAGGCCGCGGGTCCGGCGCGGCGGCGGGAGCGGCGCCGGCGCGGCCGGCGGCGGCACCTCGCGCAGCTCGGGCGGCGGCGGCAGGCGGCCGGCAGGCCCCGGGGGCAACGGCGGCTCGGGAGCGTTCGGGGACTCCGGGGTCCCCGGCAGGCCGGTGGGCTCAAGCATGGATCACCGCGTTCCAGTCGTCGACCGGCACCCAGGCCTCGCCGGCCAGCCGCGTGAAGTAGACCTCGTCGAGCCCCTGGTGCCGGCCCGGCCCGAAGGCCAGCGGCGCGCCGATCCCGAGGTCGAGCCGGTCGATCGATTCGAGGGCCGCCTTGAAGGCACGGCGGGTCGGGGAGGGGCCGGCCCGGCGCAGCCCCTCGACCAGGACCCGGGCATTGATGAAGCCTTCGAAGCTGATGAAGCTGTAGGGCTCGACGCGATAGCTGGCGTCGCGCAGCGGCGCCGGCACCTCCGGCTTCCACTTGTCCATCAGGGTGCGGTACTGCCGCACGCCGGGCAGCGGGCTGTCGGGCGCATAGCTCGGCACCACCTGCGAGTTGACCAGGCGGCGCGTGTAGTCGCGGCCGACCCGGCGGCCGTGCTCGACGAGCAGCCGGCTCATCGACTCGCTGCCGACGAACGACACGTTGCTGATCGGCACCTCCCAGCCGAGGTCGCGGGCCGAGCGCACGAAGGCGCCGCAGGCCTGGTAGGCGCCGGTGCAGAGCACGGCCTCGACGCCGGCGTCTCGCAGGTGCCGGGCCGCCACGCTCATGTCGGCGTCGAAGGCGGCGCCGCGCCGGTAGGTGGCCTCGGCGGCGATGTGCGCGCCGTGCCGCGCCAGGCCGCGCGCCACGCCGTCGGTGCCGCTGCGGCCATAGGCGTCGATCTGGTAGAAGACGCCGAAGCGGCGCAGGCCGGCGGCCCACAGGCGCTCGACCAGCGTCATCATCTCCTGCCGGTAGGAGGCGCGGACGTTGAAGACCTGCGAGGCATACGGCGGCTCGCGCTGCGGCTGGGCGCCGGTCAGGTCGCCGACCAGCAACAGATCGTCGTCGGCGTAGCGCTTGATCAGCGGCAGGGCGCGGGTGAGGGTCGGGGTGCCCACGTAGTCGGACAGGCAGAAGACCCGGTCCTGCTCGACCAGCTGGATGGTGTTGCGGATGGTCGGGATCGGGTTGTAGCTGTCGTCGAGCGCCACGATCTCGACGCGCCGGCCGGCGACGCCGCCCTGCGCGTTGACCTCGTGGTAGAAGGCCTGGCTGCCGCGGTAGTACTCGGTACCCAGCCCGGCGTTGGTGCCCTTGAAGGCGGCGCTCATGCCGATGCGGATGGCCTCGCCAGCCACCCCGGGCGCCCCTGGCAGGGCGGCGGCTCCCGGTGCCGTGGCGGCCGCCGGCGCGGCGGTGAGCCCGGGGGCGGCCGGAGGCGGCGCGGGCGGGACGGCTCCGGCCTGGACCGCGCCCAGCAGGCCGCGCCCCAGGCCGCCTGCCGCGAGACCGCCGGCGCCGGCTCCGAGGAGCCGCAGGAAATCACGCCTTCTCACGCGGCCGGCTCCGGCACCTGTCCTGGGTCGCCACCGCCGGCGGCCGGGGCTCGTCGCGGTGCGGACGGCGGGTGCGGCGGACCGGGACGCAGGGAGGCGAGCAGGGAGGCGACATCGAGAACGGACACCTCCTCTCCCCGCCACAGCGGGTGCGCCGCGGCGGCCGCGGGGGAGCCGGAGGCGGTCGCGGGCCGTTCGAAGCCGACGATCTCCGTCACCCTGAGCGCCGCCTGCGCCGAGTCGAGCCCGGTCGCGGTCACCACCAGCGCCGGCATCCCGCTCGCGGCGGGCGCCAGGGCGCCCTCGTCCGGCGGCCGCGAGGGCCGCGAAGCGCCGGCCGGGTTGATTTCCGGCAGCTCCGGCAGCTCCGGCGGCTCGGGCCGGACCGGCTGCTGCGTTGGTCCGAGCAGCCCCGGCAGGCCAGGCAGCCGGGTGAGATCGATCACCGGCAGGATGCGGCCGCGCAGCTGGGTCACGCCCAGCAGGTGGGCCGGGGCGAGCGGCACCGGCGTCACCGCGTCGAGCTGGACGAACTGCTTGCAGAAGGCGGCGGTGATGCCGCAGAGGCGGCCCCCCAGCCGGAAGAGGGCGAGCCGCGGCGGGGTCGGCGGCGCGGGGAATGCGGAGTGCGCGGCCGGCGAGGAGCCTGCGAGAGGAGCGGACGCCGGCACCGGCGCTCCGGGCGGCGCCGCGGCAGCGGCGGGCGGCACGGCAGAGTCGGGGATGCCGTTCATCGCTGCAGGAAGCGGTCCACGGAAGCGAGCAGCTGCCGCGGTGTGAAAGGTTTGGTCAGGTAATCGTCGGCGCCCTGGAGCTTTCCCCACTCGACGTCGGTCGGCTGCGCCTTGGAGCTGATCAGGACCACCGGCAAGGCCCGCGTCGCCGGGTCCTTCTTCAGGCTGCGCAGCACCTGGAAACCATTGCGTTCCGGCATCACGATATCCAGCAACAGCACGTCCGGGCGGTCGGCGGCGAGCTTCTGTTCGAGGCCGATGCCGTCCCGGTAGGTCACCACCTCGTGACCACCGGCGCGCAGGATGCCGCCGACCAGGGCCAGCACTTCGGCGGCGTCGTCAACCACCGCGATTTTCGCCATGTTACGGCAGTATAGCGATCTACAGACCTCGCCGCAACGCCGCAACGGCGGCCGCGGGGGAGCCGGCGGAGATACGATGCGGCCCATGGAGAGCCCGGTTGCCGTCGCGACCGCCGCCGCGGCCCCGGACGCGCCGCCGCCCCCTCTCGAGCGCCTGTTCGGACGCTGGTGCCCGCCCGGGAGCTCGCTGTATCTCGGGTCGCGCTGGTTGTTCCTGCGCGCCCTGGGGCTGATCTTCTTCTCGGCTTTCTACTCGCTGGCATTCCAGATCCACGGCCTGATCGGCACGCGCGGCATCCTGCCGGCCGCCGACTACCTGCGGCTGATCGCCCGCGCTTATGCGGGGCAGCGCTTCTGGCTGGCACCGACCCTGCTGTGGCTGGGCGCCGGCGATCGCGCCCTGACGGCCCTGGTGGTGGTGGGGTTCGTCGCCTCGGCGATGCTGGTCGCCAACCTCTGGCCGCGCGCCGCGCTGGCGGTGTCAACCGTTGCGTTCCTGTCGTTCGTCACCGCGGCGCAGGAGTTCTCCTCCTACCAGTCGGACGGCATGCTGCTCGAGGCGGGTTTCCTGTCGCTTTTCCTGGCGCTTCCCGGGCTGCGTCCCCGCCTCGGCGCCGCCCATCCGCCGTCGTGGGCGGCGCTGTGGCTGCTGCGCTGGGAATGGTTCCGGATCTACTTCGAGTCCGGAGTCGTCAAGCTGGCGAGCGGCGACCCCGAATGGCGGCAGCTGACCGCCATGGACCACTATTACGAGAACGGGCCCCTGCCCACCTGGCTGGGTTGGTACGCGCACCAGCTGCCACACGGCTTTCATGCCGCCTCCGCCCTGCTGACGCTGGTCGTCGAGCTGGGGGTCGTCTGGCTGGTGTTCCTGCCGCGCCGGTGGCGCCTCGCCGCGGCGCTGATCGTGACGCCGCTGCAGATCGGC
>DATKFK010000999.1:0-18870 GCA_035544375.1 Thermoanaerobaculia bacterium | reverse complement strand
CAGGCGAGGTACTTGGCGACGACGTAGAACCAGACGGAATTGTTGTAGGCGGCGCCGGGCGGCAGGCCCGGCGCCGACACGTCGAGGCCCAGCGTCAGGACGGCTCCGAGCACGATCATGACCGCGACCAGCTGCCGCGTGCCTGGATCGGGCGCTCCGGCGGCTGCTGCGCGCCAGGTCGCGGGAACGCCCCACAGGCGTGCGCCCAGGCTGCCGGCCATGAACAGCGGCAGACCGATGGCCGCGAAGCACAGCCATGACCAGGCGCGATGGACGATCCCGGCGGGGCCAGCGTCCGCGGCCGCGAGGATGGCCCGGCCGGGCCGGCTGCCGGCGAGCCCGACCGCCGCCACCGCCTGCTGCACGTAGGGAGCCGACCGCGGGGTGACGGCGAGGCGCGGGCCGCCGTGTGCCTGAAGGTTGCCGCGCCAGGCGCCGCCTAAAAGCGGCAGGGTGGCGAGTGCCGCCACCGCCAGCAGCTTCAGCCAGCGGGTCTCGCGGTGCCGGACGAGGCGTGCGAACGCCACGGCCGCGACGGCCGCCAGCGCGAGGGCCGCGGCGAAGACCTTGCAAGCGCACAGCGCGGCGAGCAGGACCGCCACGATGGGCCACCAGGTTCCCTCGGGCCGGTCGGCGAGGCTTGCCGGCGTGAGTGGGCGATCGGCGACGCCCGCCGGCGCGTGCCCGTCGCCGCCTCCCGCCGGTGCGGGCCGGCCGGCCCATCTGGCGATCGCCAGCAGCGCCGCGAACAGCAGCGCCAGGCCGGGCAGCATCGGGTTGTAGTTGTAGAGCGAGTGGACGGTGGGAGTCGAGAAATAGGCCTCGCTCCAACCCCTCGCCAGGGGTCCGTGCACGAGGCCGGGCAAGAAGGAGAGGTCTTCGCCGAAGAGCACCAGGCAGCTTGCCAGCAGCGCGCCCGCCTCGCCGCACCGCAGGAGCGCGCGGAAGCAGCAGAAGGCGGCCGCCGCCAGCAGCGCCAGCCACAGCGTCGGCAGGTATCGCACCTCGAGATCCGCGATCTCGAGGCCCATGGTCCGGCCGAGCGCCGCCGCCAGGAGGTCGGCCCCGTAGTGATAGCTGCCGGCCGCTCCCGCCGCGAAGGGCAGCTGCGGCGGCACCGCCCGCGCCAGCTCGTGGGCGTAGGCGAGATGGAAGATCATGTCCGGCACCGTGGCGAGCTCGATCTCGCCGTCGCCGCGCAGGGCCAGGTCACGGTAGCCGCCGGCGCGCAGGGCCAGCGGCACGAGCGCCGCCGCCGCCAGGCCGAGGAGCCAGGCGTGGATCCAGCGCGGCCGCGGCCGGCCGGCGAGCACGGCGGCGCCGCGCGCCCCGGCGGCGCGGGCGAGCAGGACGCCGGCGGCGCCTGCCCCGAGCACGGCCGGCAGCCAGCGGACGGCCTGGCCCGCGCCGAAGCGCATCAGCAGCCAGTAGCCGCCGGCCGTCAGCGCCATGCCCAGGAGCGTGGCGAGCACGGCGGCTTCGAGGAGGCTGGCCCGCAGGCGGCAGGCGGCGAGCAGGGCCCACCCCGGAAGCAGGAAGAGCAGGACGAGCGCCAGCAGGAAGCGCGCCGGGCCGCCTCCCGGGGCGATCGCCGCCGCCGACCAGCGGGTGAAGGCCGCTGCCAGGGCGCCGGCGAGCGTCGTCGCCGCGCCGGCCAGCACCCAGGCAGGTCTCGTGGCGGTCACCGGCGTCGGACTGTATTCCGAAACGTCCGGCGCGCGAAGGGATGGGGCGTATCCACTGGGCTTATACTGCGCTGAGCAGGAGGCGACCATGTCCGAGCGCAATCAACGGCTTCTCACCCCTCTCGTCCGTACCGACGGCGTCCTGCGTCCCGCCACCTGGGACGAGGCGCTGGACCGTGCCGCCCGCGGCTTCCGGGCCGCGGTGGACAAGCACGGGCCCCAGACGTTCGGGCTCTTCAGCTGTTCCAAGACGACGAACGAGACGAATTACCTGGCGCAGAAGTTCGCGCGGGTGGCGGTGGGCAGCAACAACATCGACAGCTGCAACCGGACCTGACACGCGCCCAGCGTCGTCGGTCTGGCGACGGTCTTCGGAATGGGCGGCGGCACGACCTCCTACCAGGAGGTCGAGGAGACGGACCTGCTCGTCCTGTGGGGGAGCAACGCCCGCGAGACGCATCCGATCTTCTTCCATCACGTCCTCAAGGGCGTTCACAACGGCGCCCGCCTCTACACGGTGGACCCGCGGCGCACCACCTCGGCCGACTGGGCGGTCGGGCACCTGGCCCTGAACGTGGGCACCGACATCGCTCTCGCCAACGCCGTGGCGCGGGAGATCCTCGCCGCGGGCCTCGAGAACCGCAGCTTCGTCGGCCACGCCACCAGCGGCTTCGCCGCGTTCCGCGACAGCGTCGAGCCCTGGACGCTCGAGCGCGGCGCGGCGGTCACCGGCGTGCCGGCGGGAGCGATCCGCGACTTTGCCCATGCCTATGCGCGCGCCGACCGCGCGGTGATCTGCTGGACGCTGGGCATCACCGAGCACCACAACGCCGTCGACAACGTGCTCGCCCTGATCAACCTCGCACTGCTCACCGGCCACGTCGGCCGCTACGGCTCGGGGCTCAGCCCCCTGCGCGGCCAGAACAACGTGCAGGGCGGCGGCGACATGGGCGCGCTGCCCGATCGCCTCCCCGGGTTCCAGCACGTCGAGAACGCCGAGCTGCGGGCCAGGTTCGAGCGCGTCTGGGGAGCCAGGATCCCGCCCGAGCGCGGCTGGCACCTGAGCGGGATGTTCGAGGCCATGGAGCGTGGCGAGCTGACCGCGCTGTACGTCATCGGCGAGAACCCGGCGACCTCCGAGGCCGACCAGCACCACACGCGGCGCCTGCTCGCGGGGCTCGAGATCCTGGTGGTGCAGGACGTGCTGCTCACCCAGACCGCCGAGCTGGCGGACGTGGTGCTGCCCGCGGCCGCCGGCTGGTGCGAGACCGAGGGGACGGTGACCAGCAGCGAGCGCCGGGTGCAGCGGGTGCGCCGCGCGCTGCCGCCGCCGCCCGGTGTCAGGGACGACGTCGAGATCCTCTGCGACCTCGCGCGGCGCATGGGCAGAGACCTGGGCAGCCCCGGCGCCGAAGAGCTGTGGAACGAGGTGCGGGCGCTGAGCCCCGCCCACGGCGGCATGTCGTATGCGCGTCTCGAGGCCGCGGACGGCTTGCAGTGGCCGTGCTACGACGAGGCGCACCCCGGAGAGCTGTACCTGCATGGACGGCTGTGGGAGCGGCCGGTCGTCGGCCCGCTGGCGCCGTTCAGCTGCGTCGAGTACGAGCCGCCGGTGGACGAGCTGAGCCCCGAGTTCCCGCTGCGCCTGACCACCGGGCGGCGGCTCGACTCCTACAACACCGGGGTCCAGACCGGCCTCTTCGCCTCGCCGCTGCGCCGCCCCGAAACCCTGGACATCTCGCCCGGGGACGCCCGGCGGCTTGGCTTCGCGGACGGCGACACGGTGCGCGTGGTCTCCCGGCGCGGCGCCGTGCTGGCGCCGGCGCGCATCGACCCCGGACTGCCCGCGGGGCTGGTCTTCCTCACCCTCCACTTCCCGGACCAGGTGGCGACCAACGAGCTGACCGTGGAGGCGGTGGACCCCAAGTCCGGCACCTCCGAGTTCAAGGCGGCGGCGGTGCGGGTCGAGAAGGCGACGCCGGCCATGCGCCGGCGCGTGGCCGCGGCCGGCGCCGACGCCGAGCCCCAGCCGGAGCCCGGCGCGGCGTCCGAGCCGGCGGCGGTCCTCGAGCCGGTGAGCGGCTAGCCGGTGGCCCGGCCGTCCCCAGGGCCCTGCTGCCCCGGCACCGTTGACCGTTGACCCCTTGACCCGTTGACCGATCGAAGACCCCATGGATCTGCATTTCACTACGGACGAGCCCACTGCCGACGAGAGGGACGCCGTCGACGCCTGTCTAAGCCAGCTGTGCCAGGAGGCGCCGAGCCACCTCGGCCGGCGCCAGTTCCTGCTGCCCGTCCTGCACGCGCTCCAGGGGCGGGTGGGCTGGATCAGCCCGGGCGGGCTCAACCACGCCTGCCGCCGGCTCGAGGTGGCGCCGGCCGAGGCCTACGGCGTGGCCAACTTCTACGCCCTGTTCCAGACCCGGCCCCACCCGCCGGTCACCATTCACGTCTGCGACGACATCGGCTGCCGTTTCCAGCACGGACAGAGCGCCGAGGACCTGTGCGGCGGGCTCGAGCGGACTCTGGGCCCGCCGGGCGCCAGCCCGGACGGCGTCGTGACCTGGCACCGCAGCCCCTGCCTTGGGCTGTGCGAGCGTGCTCCCGCCGCCCTGGTCCTGGCGGCCGGCAACCCGCCGCGGGAGCAGGCGCTGGCACCGGCGCACGCGGCCGCCGCGGTGGCCGCGGCAGCTGCCATGGCTCCGCTGCCGGCGGGTGCGGAGCAGGGTCAGGCCGGGGTTGGGACGGCGGCAGAGGCCGAGGCGCCGCCGGAGCATCCCTTCATGGCGGCGGCGTCGATGAGCGGCGCGGCGGCGGCGTCGGATCTTGCCCGGTCGGTTCCGCAGCTCCGGCTCGGCTTGCCCGAACCGGCGGCCCCGGCGCCGTCGGCAAGCGCGGATTGGCGCCTGCTCGCGCGCGTAGGACGGGTCGACCCGTCGAGCCTGGACGACTACCGCGCCGCCGGCGGCTTCCTGGCGCTGCGGCGGGCCCTCGAGATGGGTCCCGACAGGGTGGTGCGCGAGGTGATCGACGCCAAGCTGTTGGGGCGCGGCGGCGCCGCTTTCCCCACCGGCCAGAAGTGGCTCGGCGCGCGCTCGGCGCCGCTGCCGCGCTACCTGATCTGCAACGCCGACGAGTCCGAGCCCGGGACGTTCAAGGACCGTGTGCTCATGGAAGGCGACCCCTTCGCCCTGGTCGAGGCGATGATCGTCGCCGGCTTCGCCACCGGCTGCGAGCGGGGGTACCTCTACATCCGCGGCGAGTATCCGCTGGCGACCGAGCGGCTGCGGCACGCCATCCGGCTGTGCCGCGAGCGCGGCTTCCTGGGGGGCGACGTCCTCGGCCACGGCGTGCGGTTCGACGTCGAGCTGCGCCGCGGCGCCGGGGCCTACATCTGCGGCGAGGAGATGGCCCTCCTCAACTCGCTCGAAGGCCGGCGCGGCGAGCCGCGCAACAAGCCGCCGTTCCCCACTCAGGTCGGGCTCTTCGGCAAGCCGACGGTGATCAACAACGTCGAGACGCTGGTCAACGTGCTGCCGATCGTGATCGGGGGCGGGCAGGCATTCGCGGCGGTGGGGACCGAGCGCTCGACGGGCACCAAGCTGTTCTGCGTTTCGGGCCACGTCGAGCGGCCCGGAGTCTACGAGGTGACGTTCGGCGTCACCTTGCGCCAGTTGCTCCAGCTCGCCGGCGTCACCGGCGGCATGGGCGGCACTGGCGGCATGGGCGGCATGGGCGGCACGGCCGGCGGCGGCGGGGGGGCTAGCGCAGCGGGGAGCGGCGGCGGGGCAAGCGCAGCTGGGAGCGGCCGGCTGCAAGCGGTGCTCCTCGGCGGCGCGGCGGGCGCCTTCGTGACGCCGGACCAGCTGGATGTGCCGCTGACCTTCGAGGGCACGCGGGCGGTCGGCGCCACGCTCGGCTCGGGCGTGGTGATGGCGTTCGACGACAGCGTCGACCTCCGCCAGGTGCTGCGGCGGATCGCGCAGTTCTTCCGCGACGAGTCCTGCGGGCAGTGCGTGCCCTGCCGGGTCGGCGCCGTGCGCCAGGAGGAGGTCCTGCACCGCCTGGCCGAGGACCGGCCGCTGGGCTCGGTGGCGCAGGAGCTGGCACTGCTCGCCGAGCTCGGCCAGGTGATGCGCGACGCGTCGATCTGCGGACTCGGCCAGACCGCGTCGAGCGCCGTCGAGTCGGCGCTTCAGAAGTTCCCAATCTTCCAGGAGAGACGATGAACGGCAGCGGCAGCGGCAGCGCCGGCGGTGGATCGCCGCTGGACGGCGGGCGCCAGCTCGCTCCCGAAGCTCTCATCCCGGTGCCGCGCGGGCCGGTGCCGGTCGCGCCGCCGCCGCGTCCCCGGGCCATGGTGCAGCTCACCGTGGACGGCCGTGCCGTCGCCGTGCCGGAGGGGGCGACCCTGCTCGACGCGGCGCGCCGGCTCGGGATCGAGACGCCGACCCTCTGCTTCCTCGAGAGCCTGACGCCGGTCAACGTCTGCCGCATCTGCGTGGTCGAAGTCGAGGGCTCGCGCGCCCTGGTCCCGGCCTGCTCGCGGCGGGCCGAGGCCGGCATGGTGGTCAAGACCGATTCCGAGCGCGTCCGCACCAGCCGCCGCCTGGTCCTCGAGCTGCTGGCGTCCTCGGTCGATGTCTCGACCGCGCCCCAGTTCCAGGCTTACCTGGCGGCCTACGATGCACATCCGGAGCGGTTTGGCGCGCCGGCGCCGCCCGCGGCCGCCGGCGAGCGCGACGCCGCGCAACCCGGCCACCATCATCCGCCGCACGGTGAGCCGGACGCGGCCACGGTGGCGCAGCCGGTCAAGGTGGACAACGATCTCTACGTCCGCGACTACTCGAAGTGCATCCTTTGCTACAAGTGCGTCGAGGCCTGCGGCAGGGACGCGCAGAACACCTTCGCCATCGCCGTCGCCGGCCGCGGATTCGACGCCCGCATCGCGACCGAGTACGACGTGCCGCTGCCGGACTCCGCTTGCGTGTACTGCGGCAACTGCATCGGCGTCTGCCCGACGGGCGCCCTGATGTTCAAGAGCGAGCACGACCTGCGCAAGGCCGGCGCCTGGGACGAGGCCGCCCAGACCGCCACGGACACCATCTGCCCCTACTGCGGCGTCGGCTGCACCTTGACCGTGCACGTCCAGGACGAGCAGATCGTCAAGGTGACTTCACCGATCGATCACGAGGTCACCCGCGGCAACCTCTGCATCAAGGGCCGTTTCGGGTGGGAGTTCGTGAACCTGCGGAAGTAGAGCCGGCGGGAGCGCCGGGACGGCGCGGTACGAAAGCGGGGAAGGGCGCAGCCGCCGCGAGGGGCATGGCCGCGGGGGGGCGCGTGCGCCATTCAAGTCGCGATTTGACTACAATAAGGCGTCAATTGCCGTATCGCGGAAGGAGGAGAGGGTGCCGCAGCCCGCAGGCAGCAGCGCGCCGGTCCAGGCGCAGGACATCGATCAGGTCCTGGCCGCGCTCGCCGAGATCATCGCCGGCGCCCGGGCGGCAAGCAGTCCGATGGGCTATTTCCCGGCCCTCTACCGGCAGGTGACGATGGCCGTCAAGCAGGGTATCGCGCAGGGATTCTTCGACGACGGGCCGCGCATGCAGCAACTCGACACCGTCTTCGCCAATCGCTTTCTGTCCGCTCACCAGGCCTATCTGGCCGGTGGCCAGCCCTCGAGCTGCTGGCGCGTGGCATTCGATGCGACCAAGAGCGATCAGCTCATCATCCTGCAGGACCTGCTGGTCGCGATCAATGCCCACATCAACTTCGACCTCGGGATCGCAGCCGCGCAGGTGTGTCCGGGAGACTCCATCGCCGCCCTGCAAGGCGACTTCGACAAGATCAACCAGCTCCTCGCCAAGCTCTTGCCGGCGGTGGAAGCGGTGGTGGGCCGCTTCTCGCCGCTGATCGGCCTGCTCGACCAGGTCGGCGGCCGCGACGAGACCCAGATCCTCAACTTCAGCATGGACGCGGCCCGAGCCGACTCCTGGAACCACGCCCTGATCCTCGCCCATCTCCCGCAGCCCCTATGGCCCCCGGCCCTGGACACCCTGGACGCCAAGGCGACCTTCCTGGCCAGGCTGATCGCCGAGCCAGGAGGCCTGGCAGGGAAAGCCGTAGAGATGATCCGCCTGACCGAAAGCCTCGACCGCGCCGCAATCATCGACGCCCTGGGCGCCCTCGAACCCGCGTAGCGCCAAAGTGCAGGGTGGCCACTGACTGAATATCGCACGGTCGACGGTTCGATTCCGTTCGATGACGACGAGCCCCAGGCTGGCCAAGCGCCGAGGTCCTCTGCCATCGCTCCCGCCGTGCCCTCACGCAACGCTACCGGCCCACCCGATCAATAGGCCGCGACCGCGAGGACGGCGTCGCCAAATGCCTTCGGCGCCTCCTGTGGCAGGTTGTGCCCGATGCCTCCGGTAATGTTCCGGTGCGAATACTTTCCCGAGAATTTGCTGGCATAGGAGCTCGGATCGGGATGCGGCGCACCGTTGGCATCACCCTCAAGGGTGATAGTGGGTACCGTGATGGCCGGACTCGTCGCCAGGCGCCTTTCCAGATCGTCGTACCTCGACTCGCCGGAGGCGAGCCCGAGCCGCCAGCGGTAGTTGTGGATCACGATGCTGACGTGATCCGGATTGACGAGGGACGCAGCGCTGCGCGCGAACGTGGCATCGTCGAAGCTCCACTTCGGTGAAGCGAGCTGCCATATGAGCTTCGCGAAGTCGTCGCGGTACTTCTCGTAGCCCGCTCGGCCGCGCTCGGTGGCGAAGTAGAACTGGTACCACCACTGGAGCTCGGCTGGGGGCGGCAGAGGAATCTTCCCTGCTTCCTGGTTGCCGATCAGGTAGCCGCTGACCGAAACGAGTCCCTTGCAGCGCTCCGGCCACAGCGCGGCGACGATGTCGGCTGAGCGCCCTCCCCAGTCGAAACCCGCAAGGATCGCCTTCTGGATCTTGAGGGCGTCCATGAGCGAGACGACATCGAGAGCAAGGGCCGACGGCTGACCGTTCCGCACGGCGTCATTCGCGAGGAAGCGCGTCGTGCCGTAGCCTCGCAGGTGCGGCACGATCACCCGGTAGCCGGCCGCGGCCAGCTGCGGAGCGACCTCGACGAAGCTGTGAATGTCGTAGGGCCAGCCGTGCAGAAGGATGACCGCAGGACCATCGGCCGGGCCGGCCTCAGCGTATCCGACATTCAGGACGCCGGCATCAATCTGCTTGATGGCGCCGAATGACGCACTCGTCCGCGGCCGGGAGGTGGTCTTTGCAGGCTCTCTCTTCTCCTCTCCTGCCGCCGCAGGGCCGATCAGGCCGAGCTCGGCGGCAGCAAGGGTCATGGCCGCAGTGCCCAAGAAACGACGGCGATCACGATTGATCTCTTCCGACATCTCTTCCTCCAATCCGGTTCAGGTCTGTTGAATCGAACGCAGCCTTGTTCCCGACACAGCTAGCCTCGCGAGCTCCGTGGGACCCTCTTCATGAGGCCCTCCGTGCCGCTCTCACGATCACCGCAGCGACTTGAACGCCGCGCGGAGGTCCGCCACCAACAGCTGAGGCTGTTCCCACGCCGCGAAGTGACCGCCCTTGTCGAGCCTGTGGTAATAGATGAGCTTGGGATACGCCAGCTTCGTCCAGCTTCGCGGGGCTTGATAGAGCTCCTCCGGAAAGGCGCTCACGGCCGTCGGGACAAGGACGTTCTTCGGCGCGAAAAACGCCAGCTTGCTCTCCCAATAGAGACGAGCCGAAGAGATCGTCGTGTTGGTCAGCCAGTAGACCGTGACGTTGTCGAGAACGTCGTCCCGCGTGAGCCCCTCGGGCTGGCCGTCGAACACGCGGCTGATGAGCGCCAGGCTCTGCGCGTCGTGATCGAGCATCCAAGCAGCCATGCCGACCGGCGAATCCCCGATTCCGTAGAGCGTCTGCGGGCGGTTCGCCATCTCCCCGGCATAGCCCAGGCCGTGCTTGTAGAAAAAGCTGAGCTGCTCGTACGCGTGCTTCTCGTCGGCCGACAGACCCGGCGGCGCCGGCGCGCCAGCTAAGGCCGCCTTGTCGAGGTCGGGTGGCACGGCGGCGGGCATGTTGGTGTGAATGCCGATCAATTCCGGAGGCGCCAGCAGCGCCATCTGTTCGGTGACCGCATTCCCCCAATCGCCGCCTTGCGCCACGAATCGTTTGTAGCCAAGGCGCTTCATCAGCACGACCCAGGCACGCGCGATACGGATGGGATCCCAGCCGGTCGTGGCCGGCTTCCCCGAAAACCCGTAACCCGGCAGCGACGGGATCACGACGTCGAAAGCGTCCGCCGCGCTCCCGCCATGTGCCGTGGGGTTCGTCAGCGGATCGATGATCTTCAACTGCTCGATGATCGAGCCGGGCCATCCGTGCGTCACGATGATCGGCAACGCGTGCTGATGCTTCGAACGCACGTGAATGAAGTGAATGTCGACGCCATCGATATTGGTGATGAATTGCGGTAAGGCGCTGAGCGCCCTCTCGCACTTGCGCCAGTCGTACTCGGTCTCCCAGTAGCGCGCGAGTTTCCGTATCGTCGCGAGCTGCACGCCTTGCGACTGATCCGTCACGGTCTCCCGCTCGGGCCATCGTGTCGCCGCGATGCGGCGCTTCAGATCGGTGAGTGCTTCGTCCGGAAAGTGAACGCGGAAGGGGCGGATGGCGTCGGCGCCACCCTCCGTCGTCGCTTGGCCTTGTGCTTGCGTCCCACCGGTCGAGACATCGGACCTGGCGTCCATCGGTGTTTGAGTCATGACGATTGTTCCTCCTATGAGAAGTGCGACACGTGTCCAACCGTGCTTCATGGCTCCTCTCCTTTCCGATCAGTTAGGCACCGCTCCGGTCGATACTGCCTGCTTGAGGAAACTCCCCAGGCTCTGGGCCAGGATGAACTTCCGCAGTCGCACCTGATTGCCACAGAATCGTGACACGACAGACGAATCCAATTGACCCTGGCCTTCCTTCCCTCCTGGGTCCACTGCCCCGGCGTGCCCCAGGTCGTAGCTGGCCTGGCTGGCACTGTACGGGCGCTGGGTCAGGCCCCGCGAGGCTGCGACGGCGCTCCTGGTTCCGGCAGCCGTTGATCAAGTGGGCTCAGCCTGCCTCGACCGCCTTCTCGCGCTCGGCGCGGTGGAGCGCCGGAACGTCGGCCGGCGTGACCGCCTCGGCCATTAGCCTGCTCAGCGTTGGCAAGATGACGCGCCGGAGGAGACCCTCGGCTCTCGCTCGCGTGCTCGATCTCTTGCAGGCAAGGCGCTCCAGGCGATAGCGCTCGATGGGAGAGGCCAAACCCCGGCCCGGCGGGCTCGCCGGCGCTCAGCCGAGGAGTCGCTGTCGCGCGGGAGCTCGGCGAGGCGCTCCTTCGCCAGCCGCCTCGCTTGCTCGGGGGCGATGCTGCCGTGCTTCGCCAAGGTGAGGTTGCGCTTGCGGCGCGCAGCGGTCCTGCAGCGAAGGGCATAGACCTCCCGGCTGCTGGGGTTGACCCGCAAAGCCAGAGCGGGGGATCTCGCCGTCGTAGATTTGCTACTCGGTCTCGCGAGGCATCGCAGCATCGACCAAGGCCTTGCCCATCACGGACACCGGGTCCCTACCCGCAAGTGCCTTTCCCGGCGGCCGCCGGGGACGAAGCTGGGACAAGTCCAGCGTCGGTTAGCATACCTCCAACAGCTTGGCGGAACAATTCAGGCCGCGGCGCGAAGGACCTCGCGGGCGCGGGAGGTCGGTATGCGCCGTAAGTCATTGAGGGCGTGCAGCCGAGGCCGCAGATCCGCATTCGGCGCTCCATGCCAGGCGGGCACGGCCTGCGTCTTGACTCCTTACCAAATCTGCAATAACTTCCATTTGGTAAGGAGGAAGCAGATGGCCAGGGCGACGCTGACTTCAAAGGGTCAGGTCACGATTCCACAGGAAATCCGCCAGCGCCTGGGGCTCCGGCATGGAGACCAGCTCATCTTCCGCTTCGACGAACGGGGCAGGCTGATCGTCGAGGCGGCCGCTCCCAACCTGCTGGGAGATCTTCCGGGCCTGCTGCACCACCGCGCCGGCAAGCGTCCGGCAACCGTCGAGGAGATGGACGAGGCGGTGCGCGAGCGCGCAGCGAAGCAGTTCCACCGCAAGACGAGACGGTGATCGCGATCGACACCAATGTGCTCGTGCGCCTGGTGGTTGCCGACGACCCGCAGCAGGCGGCTCTGGCCCGGCGCCTGATCGAGGACGCGGTCGGCGAGGGCGCGACCTGCTACGTCAGCACGCCGGTGCTCTGCGAGCTCGAATGGGTCCTCGTCAGCCGCTATCGAGTGCCGCGAACAGAGATCGCGGCGGTCCTGACGCGCCTGCTGCACAACTCAGCCTTCGTGTTCGAGGAGCGGAACCTGCTGCTGCAGGCCCTCGCGGCCTACCGGCAAAGCCGCGCTGCCTTTGCAGATCACTTGATCGGCGCGAAAGCGCAGGCGTTCGGGGCCACGACCACCTGGACCTTCGATCGCGGGCTGCGCAACTGCGCCGGCTTTTCGATTCTCGGGTGACGGTGGGGCTGATCGGCCAGCGCCGAGGACCGGACGGTCAGGCGCTCGGAGCGCACGACTCCTCCTGAGCGCTACTGCGATGCGGCCGCGGTGTAGAACGTCACCGTCGCTGTACCGAGATTGCCGATGCTTTTCTGCGTTGCCGAAACCACCGCCTGGTAGAAACCTGGCTGCTCGAGCTTGTAGCTTCCCTTGAAGAGGCTGGGGCTCCCCTCGTAGGACAGAGGGACAACCACAGACGGTGGCTCGCCGACCTGGGCGATGGCGGCGGTGACCACGAAATCTTCCGGGACCCAAGGTTCGCCGTCGGCGATCTGACACCCGCACATCATCGTGACCTTTGCCTGGAAGGTGATGAGGGCGGGAAGGGCGGTGATCTCAAGGTGGGTGGCAGGAGACAGCACCTGCACCACGAGCCCGGGGAGCTCGATCACGAACCCGGGCCCCTGGTCGATGCTCTGACCGGGAAGGGCCCAGGTGGTGGTTTCCACGCGCTGCGCCGACTGCAGGCCGCCCATCGGTCCATGGGCGGTTACCGCGAGCAGCGTGGGACGCGTGAGCGACAGGTCGAGCGTGAGGGAGGACGTCGTGGCGTCGGGCACCAGCCATTGGATGACCGATTGGCTGCCGGCGCTGCCCGGGGTCACGATCGCGGATTGCGAGGCGCTTGGGGAGAAATCGGGTTTCAGGTTGCCCGAGTCCGTGCCCCGGGCCAGGCCGCCGCCGTGCCACTCGCCGGTCTGGGCGTCGCGGACGGTCACCTCGGCGCCGCCGATGTCGTCGGCCAGGAACTTCCCGCCGCGAGCCTGGACCCTGATGAGGATCGAGGTCTTGTCTGCGCTTGGCACGTCGCTCCTGCCGTTCAGAAGGCGCTGGTGTCGGCTCGGCTGGCCAGCTGGCCGGCGCTGTTGGTGTACGTTCGGCTGGCTCCGGTCTGGGTGTCGGTCACCGTCACGGTGAACTGGACGTTGGACAGCGAGCCATAGATCATCCAGAAGTGGCCGTTGACCGCGCGGCCGTCGACGATCTTGATCATCAGCTCGAGGTCCGCGGCGTCGAAGAACCAGAAAGCGCCGGTGTCGCCGGTGAGCGCCAGGGCCGTACCCACGCCGCTGCGTCCATCCGGGGTCTTCCAGGCGACCTGGACCTGGAAACGCGAGCCGTTCAGACAGAGATCCGCGACGCCGCCCCTGCAGGCGGTCGCGGCGCCGCCCGCGGCAGACGCCGCGGCCTGCCGCGCCGCGCCGCCCCGGCGCGGCCGTGCGACCTGAACCGGCGTGGCGGCGAGAGCGCCCGGGGCCCGGCCACCGCGGCGGGCGGCCATGAGATCCGCCTCGGAAACGACCGCGGCGATGGCAGCCGTCGGATGCGAGCCCGCATCGGCGAAGGCCGAGGTGTCGGCCGCACTGGTCAGCGCGCCCGCGGAATTCTCGTAGATGCGCTGGACGCCGGTCACCATGTCGGTGAGGGTCAAGGTGTAAGCGGTGTTCGTCAACGCACCGTAGAACACCCAGAAATGAGCGTTGAGCGGGCGGCCGTCGACCACCTTCACCACCAGCTCCAGGTTGTCGGGGGAGAAGAACCAGAAAGTCCCGGCGTCGTCCGACAGCGCGGTCGCAGTCCCGGCGCCGCTGCCCGAGCCCACGCCCGGCACCGTCCAGCGCACCGTGACGCGGAAGCGGCCACCGCCGAGGCAGAGCGCCTGCGGCCCGGCGACGCAGGTGCCGGGCGTGGTGAAGACGCCGCCGCGATCGGTCCCGGCGTAGAGCCGGCCGGGTTGCAGCGGGTCGAGGGCGAGAGCGTTGATCGCGAAGCTGCCGAGCCCGTCGCTTTGGGGGCTGTAGGTGGCGCCTCCGTCCATCGATACGAACACTCCGAGCTGGGTTGCCAGGTAGAGCGCGGAGGTCTGTGAATCGATCTGGAGATCCTGCGCCACGGCCCCGGCCGGCAGCCCGGAGTCGGCCGCGATCCAGGTCTGGCCGCGATCGAGGCTCTTGTAAACGGCATGGATGCCGGGGTCGTTGCCGGAGCCGAACAGGTACAGGGCGCCCGGCGGGCGCGGATCGATCCGCAGGCAGCGGACCAGCAACACCGACACCGGCGGGAAGAGCTGCGTCCAGGTCTGACCGCGGTCCTGGCTGGTCCACAAGAAGTCGCCGCCCGTGTAGAGGTGTGCCGGGTTCTGCGGATCGATCGCCACCGTGAGGAGCTGCTCGATGTTGGGAGTGGGATAGTTGTTGGGGGGAAGGAGCACGTACGGCGGCGACGGCGGCACCGACCAGGTGGCGCCGCCGTCGTCGCTGTACTGCAGGACATCGTTGGTCAAGCTCGGCCCCACCACGTAGATCCGCGAAGGGTCGGTCGGGTCGATCGCCACGTCGTTGGCGGTCCCAAGGCTCGAGGTCTGCTGCCAGGCGTCGCCCCCGTCCACGCTGCGGAAGAGGCCCTGCTCGTCCGCGACGTAGACCAGGCCGGCAGTGCCCGGATTGACGGCGATCCGGTAGAAGTCGAGATAAGAGCCGTCGATCGGCAGCGCGCCGGTGGGGTTCCAGGTGGCGCCGCCGTCGGTCGATTTCACCACGCTGTTCTCCGCGGCGGCGTAGATCTCCCCCGGCGCCGTCGGGCTGACCGCCACCTGGCTCACCGACGTGGCCCACAGCCGTGCGGCGGCGGAAGCCCAGTGGGCGCCGCCGTCCTGGCTGGCCAGGACGGCCGCGGATTGCAACCCGGCATAGACCCGCCCCGGCGCTCCGGGATCCACGGCGAGCACGTTGATCTGGGAGGCCGAGTCGAGCACCTGGCTCCAGCTGGCGCCATCGTCCGTCGTTTTCCAGATGCCGTGGCTGATCACGAGGCCGCTGGGGCCCGTTTGATAGAGATCGAGGCCGGCGTACAGGCTGTCGGGCGCCGACGGGTCTGCGACCAGGGTGCAGCCGGTCTGGGCCGGGAACGGCAGGGACTTGGTCCAGCTCTGGCCGCCGTCGAGGCTCCTGTAGATGCCGGCGCCCGTGCCGTCGAGCTCCAGGCCGACGCAGGCGTAGAGCGCCGCGGGGTTGCCGGGCTTGAGGGTGATGCTCCCCACCACGAAGACGGTCGAGAAGAAGTCGGTGGCCAGGGCATGCCAGGTCGATCCGCCGTCGTCGCTGCGTGCGAAAGCGGCCTTGCCGAAGAGGTCGGAGCCGGAGGCATAGAGGACGCCCGAGTTGGCCGGATCGACCACCATGGAAAGCACGCCAAAGGCGAGGTTCGCCACCGGCGCCCAGGTAACGCCCCGATCCCAGCTCTTGAAGATGGCGCCGCCCGTGGCGCCGATCAGCACCTGGGGCTGAAACGGCGAGATCGCCATCATTCCGACCCCATAGGGGGTCGCGCGGGTCCAGGTGGCCCCGCCGTCCGAGCTGCGGAAGGTGCCGTCGCCGGTGCCGGCATAGATCACCTGCGGGTCATCGGGGGCCACCACCAGGAAGAAGATCGAGTACTCGTCCTCGAGCGGCAGCACCAGCGCCCAGGTGGCGCCGCCGTCCGTGGTCTTCCAGACTCCGGAGTCGTACACCCCAGCGTAGAGGGTGCCCGGCTGCCCGGGGACCGTGGCCAGGCTGTTGACCGTGCCTCCGCCGGGCCCGATCGCCGTCCAGTGCAGGCCCTGCTGGCCTCGGGCAGGGTGCCCGCCTGCCAGCAGGATGGTGACGAGAGCCAACGTGCAACCCAGGATCCTGCCGTGCAGTCCAGGCGTCCGCATAACTCTCTCCTCGCGATCTGCGCTCTACCGAGAACCGGCTTGCGGCCGCGCCGCGCACGATGGCGGCCGGCGCATTCCGCTCCTAATTTAATGCAATCATAGCATAGGCAATGTCAATATGCCATACGCGGACGCGGACGCGGACGCCGGCGACGACGGCTCTCCCGGTCGGTCGCCTTGGCCGTGCCCGGCTACCAGTGGTAGGCGACGGCCCCGGCGACTCGGGAGTAGGTGACGAGGTGGGAAGGCGAGTCGTCGAAGACGCGGAGGCGGCTGGTGAGGACGGCCGCATCGCCGCCAAGGCTCCAAGCGCTGGCGCCCAGGCGGACGTCGAAGCCGATCTTACCGCCGTAGGCGAAGTCGCTCTGGCTGCTGGCGAAGACGCGGCTGTAGGCGGCGATGCCGGCATCGGGACCGAGGTAGAAGTCGACGCGATGGACCCCGGGGATCGGGTGGTAGAGCGCGGCCAGGGTGTAGTGGCGCAGCGGGGCGTCGCGGAGGGTCCGGTCGATGTTCGCTTCGAAGTTGCCGTTGCCGGGTCCCCTTTGCGGCGGTCCGAAATGGACCTCCTCGATCCGGCCCTGCGAGGCGCCGAGGTCGAGGCTGAACAGGGGATGCGGCCGCCAGTCGAGATCGACTCCGTACCACTGCCGGCGCTCCGCCAGGTTGACGATTTGCGAGCCTTCGGTCCTGGACGTGGGCCCCGAGAGATTGGTGAGCTCGGTGCCCAGGACCCGCAAGGTCAGTTGTGACGGCTCGGCGCGCGCGGCGCCGGCGGCTGCCGCCAGGCCCAGCACGATGGCGAACAGGCGGCGGCTCCTCATGCGGGGCCTTCCGCGAGCAGCTTCGCGATGGTGTCGGCCAGTGTGGTGCCGAGGTCCTCGGCGCCGACGTAGCCGACGTGACGCAGCCGCACCCGGCCTGACCGATCGAGAACCAGCAGCGTCGGCAGGCCGTGGGCGCGCAGGGCCTTGGCCGCGCCGCCCCCGGCGTCGAAAGCAAGTGGCAGGTGATAACCACGCCGCCTGAAGTAATCGAGCGCTCGCGCCGGCGTGTCGCCCCGGGCGTCCGGCGTGTCGGCCTCGGCGACGTCGACCGCATAGAAGACGACCCGGCGGTCGCCGGCGAAACGCTGGTACAGGCGCTCGAGCTCGGGCAGCTCGTGCTGGCACGGAGAGCACCAGGTCGCCCAGAAATCGATCACCGCGACGCGGCCGCGGAGCTGCGCGGCGGCGACCGGGGCCGCGGCGGGCAAGGCCAGCTGGAACGGCACCGCAACCTCTTGCACCTCGCGGCTGGCCACGAGAGACCTGGCGAACCGCGGCCCCATCGCGCCGAGGACGAGGATCGCGGCGGCCAAGAGCGGCAGCGCGACGCGCCGGCTTCGCCACGCCGCCGGTCCGGACGCCGCCGGCCCGCGCGCCGCCGGCCAGCGCACCGCCGCGACGCCGATGGCCGCGAAGGCGATGCCTACGACCGGCAGGGCCAGCAATCGCCATGCGCGGCCCGCGGTGTATGCGACGATAAGCAGCAGGGGCAGGTTCAGGAGCGCGACGGCCTGCCACGCCAGAAGCGAGCTCGACCGCCCGCGCCAGACGCCAAGGCCGATTGCCGCCAGGCCCAGCAGCGGCAGGAAGGCATAGACCAGGGATCGGCTCTGCAGCAGGACCGCCTCGCCGAGAAACGCGACGGCGACGAGGACCAGGCCGTTGGCCAGCTCGAACAGGACCGCAAGAGCCTTGCGCATCAAGATCTCCTTCGTCGCCAGGACAGTCTCCTGCCCAGGCCCTACGCAGGAAGCGGCAAGAAGGTTCCAGCGAGCGGACGGGCCGGCGAGCGCCGGGCTACTTCGCGCTCGCCTGGGCGTCCTTTCCCCAGCCGAGGACGACGGTGATCGGAATGCGGCTGCCGTCGCTGACGATCGCGTTGACGAGAAAGCGCCGGCCGTCGGCGGCCACCGCGTAGTAGGCACGGGACGCGAGGCCGGCCGGCACGTGGGTCCTGGTCGCGAAGAGGAGCCGCTGCATACCGGGCTCGAAGCCGTGCTCTGTCCTCACCGCGACGCCCCGGAGCTGGCGGTCGAGGCCCAGGAAGAACAGCTCCTTGCCGTCGGCGCGCCACTGGGCCTGGTCGCCGCCGTCGGTCGAGATCTGCCACTTGCCGCCCCCGGCAGGAAAGGTCTGCACGTAGACCTCGTCGCGGCCGGATTCGTTGGACGTGTAGGCCACCAGGCGGCCGTCGGGAGAGAAGCGCGCGTGGGTTTCGTTGAAAGAGGTTTGCAGATAGGGCGCCGGCTTGCGCTCTCCCGCCAGCGGCAAGGTCCACAGGCCGGTGAGCATCCTGGGCGACACCTCCTCGAAGAGTAGGAGCTTGCCGTCCGGCGACCAGTCGTCCACGGACTTGGCCGCCTCCGACGTCAGGAGCACCTCCTCGTTGCCGGCGCCGCTGGCCGCCCGCACGCACAGGGAGGTGAGCTGGGCGCAGGTGTATGCGACGCGGCTGCCGTCCGGGGACCAGGCCGGCGCGAGGGCCGAGCCGGCTCCGAAGCTGAGGCGGGAGAGCGCGCCGCGCACGAGGTCGAGCCGCCACACGGCCGAGGTCAGCTGCTCGTCGTTGCGGTCCAGGGCGACGTTCCTGCCGTCCGGCGAGAGGGCCGGCTCGTCGAACTCGCCGGGCGGGCTGGCGTGACCGAGCTCCTTGCCGGCGCGATCGAACCAGGTCGGCTGGCTGGTCCGCCGGACGCCGGCACGGTAGGCGAGCGTGCTGCCGCCGACCGCGAAGTGGGCGTAAGCGGTGCCGGGAGTACCCTCGCCGATGGGATCCAGGCCCTGCGCCATGGGCACCGGGTCGCCGGTGAAGCGGAGCCCGCCGGCGTCGAAGGGCTGCGCCATCAGCGT
>DATKFK010000998.1:0-3041 GCA_035544375.1 Thermoanaerobaculia bacterium | reverse complement strand
GGGCCCGGTAGGGGTGCGATCCGGACATGATCTGCCCGAAGTGTGGTTTCGAGCAAGCCGACGGCGCCATCGATTGCCCGCGGTGCGGGATCGTCTTCAGCCGCTACCGGGGAGCGGAACCGGCGCCAGCTCCGGCTCCTGGCTCCGGGGAGACGGTCTACGGCGACGGTGCCCCGGCGGGCGCGCCGGAGGCGGCCGCGACGGGGGCTGCACCGGCGCCGCCGCCGGCGCCGGTGGGCGTGGTCCCGCCCGGAAGCGGCCGCGCGTTCACCCCGGCATATGGCGAGCTGAGCATCACGCCCGGCCGAGGTCCCGCGTCCCCCGCGGGCGCCGTGGGCATCGGGCCGCCGTTCCGAGTCGGCGAGGTGCTGGGCGACGTCTTCTCCATCTTCTTCAGCAACCTGGTTCCCTTCATCCTCATCGCGGCCATGGTGACCGCGCCGCTGTTCCTGCTGCTGGCGATGCTGAGCTCGAGCCGCGGCAGCGGGGCGCTGGCGCTGTCCTTCTTGACCCTGCTCATCCAGGGGGTGGTGATCACGCCGCTGGTGACCGGTGCGATCGCCTTTGGCGTCGCCCAGGACCTCCGCGGGCGCGATGCGTCGATCGGCGAGTGCCTGCGCCGGGGGCTGTCGTCGCTGGGCAAGGTCTTCCTCACCGCACTGTTGCAGGGCATCGTGATCTTCGGCGGCTTCCTGCTCTGTATCGTGCCCGGCCTCATCGCGGCCGCCACCTACAGCGTCGCCATCCCAGCCGTGCTCGAGGACGCGGCAGGTTCGGGCACGGCGCTGAGGCGCAGCGCCGACCTGACCCGGGGCAACCGCGCCGGCGTCTTTGGGGTGCTCCTCACGCTCGGGTTCATCCAGTACGCGCTGGGGAGGGTGGTGGCGCTGGTGGCGGGGCCGGCTATCGCCAGGGCACCGGTCGCCGCGCTGCTCGGCTCGGTGGCGCTCAGCCCGCTGACCACCAGCCTCGCCGCCACGGCAGCGGCGGTGATGTACTACCGGCTGCGCAGCCTGAAGGAGGGAATCGACGTGGCCGACATCACGTCGGTGTTCGATTGAGCGGCACCCTGCGCCTGTTGCTGGCGCTGACCCTGCTGACCCTGCCTGCCGCGCCGGCCGCGGGCGCCGATCCGCTGCGCCCGGCGCACACGGCGCGCCCGGTGCGCACGGCGCGATTGGCGCGCGGCATCCTGGCCGAGCCGCGTTTTCAGCGGTCCGCGAGCTCCACGGCCGAAAGCGACGCCGGCAGGGAGGCTCCGAGCGCCGGCGAGGCCGGTCGGGTGCCCGGATCGGAAGCGGAATTGCCGGCCCTGCCGGCGCCGCCGGCGGACGCGGCGGTTGCTGCCGCCGGCGGCGCCGCGCTGCTGTTCAAGACGCTCCTCGTCTGCGTCCTCGCGGCGTTGCTCCTGGTGCTGCTCAGCCGTCTGCCGGCCGGCCGCTCCAGGACGAAGCGGCGGCCGGCAGACGTGGTCGAGCCCGCGGCGGCCCGCGTCGGCGGCGGAGCCGGCAACGACCTCGACGCCGCCGATCGCCTGGCGGCGGCGGGCCGCTATGGCGAAGCGCTGCACGCGCTGCTGCTGCTGGCGATCGGCCAGCTGTCGGAGCGGTGCGCACGGCCGCCGTCGCCGTCGCGGACCAGCCGCGAGCTGGTGCGCCTGCTGCCGCTCGAAACCGCGGCGCGCGACGCCTTCGCCGCGCTGGTGGCGATGGTCGAGCGGACACTGTTCGGTGGCTGCGTCGCCGCGGCCGGCGACTTCCAGACGGCGCGGAGCCGGACGCTTCAGGCCCTGGCGCCGGCAGCCGGCAGCCGCGGCGTCCAAGGCGGTCACCTCGCCGCCGGCGGCACCGGTGGCAGCGGCGATGGAATTGGAAGAGGTCGATGACGGGCGACCCGGGCAGGCGGGAGCCGGCGGCGGCGGGCAGGCAGGAGCCGGCGGCGGGCAGCCAGGAGTCGGCGGGCAGCCAGGAGCCGGTGGCGGGCAGCCAGGAGCCGGCGGCGGGCGAGGGTGAGGCCGAGGGCGGGTTCTCGCGCCGCGCGGTCGCCTGGATGGCCACGGTCGCGGGGGTGTCGCTGCTCGCGGCGGTCCTGGTCTCGGCCTTAGGCGCCGACCTCGGGACGCCGAGCACGGCGCGGCCCACCACGTTCAGCGAGGGAGCGCTCGGCCACCGTGCGCTGTTCGAGCTGCTGGCGGCGGAGGGCCTCGGCGTGGTGACGCGGCAGAGCCGCGCCGCCATGGGCATCGGACCGCGGTGTCCGCTGGTGCTGGCCGAGCCCGAGCCGGATGCCGACGCCAGGCGCGGGGCGGGAGTCCGGCGCCCGGTCCCGGGCGGCGCCGACGATCCGTACGAGCGCGATGCGCTGGCGCGGCAGGCAGCGGTGGTGCTGGTGCTGCCCAAGTGGCGGGGCGAGCCCGACCCCCGGCATCCGGGGTGGGTTTCCACGGTCGAGCTGCTGCCGGTTACCGAGGTGCTGGGACGCGTCGAGCGCACCCTGGGTGCCATGCCGGCGCAGGGATTGCGGCTCGAGCGGCTCGCGGCCGGCGGCGGCGACGCCGGTCTCGCCTGTCGCCTT
Organism: Thermoanaerobaculia bacterium; assembly: GCA_035544375.1. Classification (GTDB taxonomy): domain Bacteria; phylum Acidobacteriota; class Thermoanaerobaculia; order Multivoradales; family UBA5704; genus JASLEW01. Next base: position 467 of record DATKFK010000998.1, on the reverse strand, counting down.
GCAGGAGCTGACGGCGGCGACGCTGCCGGCGCCGGCGGTGCTCGCGACGGCACTGACGCGGGCGCTGCCGGCGCTGCCGGCGCTGCCGGCGATGACGGCGATACCGTCGACTCCGGCAACCCGGCCGCCGGCGGCCCGTGGACCCCGAGCGTCGAGCTGGCGCCGGCGCAGCTCATCGCTCCCAACGAGGGGCTGCGCCCGGTCGTCGCCTGCCGGGGCGGCTGGCTGGCGGCGCTGCGCCCGGCCAGCGGGGCGGCGCCGGCCATGCTGCTCATCGCCGACCCCGATCTGCTCAACAACCAGGGACTGGGGCGCGCGGATCATGCCGCGCTGGCGGTGCGCCTGCTGGCGGTCGAGCTACACGCCCGCGGCGTGGTCTTCGACGAGACGATTCACGGCTACCGGCGCGCCGCCGGCCTGCTCGCCGAAGCCCTGCGGCTGCCGTTGCTGCCGGCGACCCTGCACGG
>DATKFK010000997.1:0-2938 GCA_035544375.1 Thermoanaerobaculia bacterium | reverse complement strand
ACGGCGCTTGAAGCGCGCCCTCCTCGCCCCTCCCGCCGCTGATCCAGCTGACCAGTTGCTTGTGCAGCCCAGCGTCGCCGATTCTGTCGAGGCGCAGGTCGAAGGCCGTCCCGTCCTGAATCTGCGAGTAGAGGCGGTATGCAGGAACGCCAGACGGATCGGCCAGCGTCCACCAGGCGTAGCCCGCTCCTGGGTGGTCACGGTCGCCCCGGTCGCCCAGCTGAACAGTCCAGCCGTTCGCGAGCGCTCGCGGCGCGATAGATGTAGGGCCCGCACCCCGCTCGCGCATCCGCGCCGACACCTCGTCGGCCGTCGGCGTCCGCATCGGGATCGCCGCCCGCGTCTCGGCGAGCTCGGCCGGGTCGCGCCAGGTCGGGAAGGGTCGATCGACCGGTGGCGGCGCATCAGCCGGCCAGGACCCCCGCGGCGGCGCCTCGGGGGTCGGAAAAACCTTGCGGTAAGAGCCGAGCGGGGGGACTCCCAGGTCTGGCACCGAGCCGTCGTAGTAGACGCGAAACGGCGCCGGTGGCGAACCTATCCCGGGGTCGAGCGCGCCGTACAGGAAGCGCTGGGCCGGCGTCATTGCGGCAAATCCGCGGCGGTAAGCCGGCAGCTCGTCAAGTTGCGCGGCCGCAGCGGTGGGGTCCCTGAGGCCCATCCGCTCAGGGAAGACCGTTTCCGGCGGCTCGGCTCGATTACCCATCAGCACGTCGCCAGTCCGGACGCCCTGCGCGACGTGCGTCAGCTCATGGAAAAGGTCAGCCGCGTCGACCCTGCCTGGGGAGACATAGAGCGTTCCGGTCGCGGGGTCCGTCTCTGCCCTCGTCACCGCCCGCATCAGCCAGTTGTCGGGCATGTCAGCCGTCAAGCGGATCTCCGGCACAAACCGCGCAATCCCAGGGTACCGGGCGCTGACCGTAGCCCACGCGTCCGCGACGTCCTCTGACCTCAGGCCGGGCCCCAGTGGCGGCAGCGGTAGCGGCTCATGGGTCGTAACCCGGAGGGGCGTGGGCTCGATGTAGCGGGCCGGATCAAAGGGTCGCGCCGACCGCTCCCCGATCGCCCGCACCAGCTCGGCGTTGGCTGGCGACTCGACGGCGCCCGAAGTCGAGGGGGTGAAGGCGGCCAGCTCCTCCGAGGTCAAGGGCGGCGGGCGGTTGGCAGGGTCGCCACGGTAGTCGCCGAAGACGTCCGGGTCGCTGGCGCGTAGCGCAGTCGTGGTGCGCCAGCGGTCAGCGTCGCCCCCGGGAGCCCAGAAATCGCCCCGGTGCGGCCCCTCGATCTCGGACGCCGCCTGGTAGAGGGCGCGCGCGGCGTCCGGTGGCGCCTCGGGCGGCAGCCGCAGGTCGGTCGGGTGGAAGCCCCCGCCGGCGGCGCGGTGGTAGTCCAGCTCGGCCGAGCCGTCCGGGCCCACGGCCGCCAGGGTGCGGGCGGCACTTCCGGGCGCACTCCGGTCCTCGATCGAGTAGCCGAGGCGGGGCTCGACCGGGGCGACGGAGTCGGGCGGGGAGGCCGCTGGCGGGCCCGCAGGCGCGTCGGGAGCAGGAGGTGATGCCGTAGTAGCCTTGCCCGCTAGCCATTCGGGCGCCCCGGCCCCGCGCAGCAGGGCGCCGGCCCCGCGCAGCGCCTCGCCGGTCCCGACCGTGGCCGCCGAAATGGCCGCCTGGCGCGCGATGTCAGGGAGCTGGTCGGCTAGCGGCTTCGTGGGGTCGGCGTTGGCGTAGCCGTACCCAACGCCCTCGGCCCCCGCTCCCGCGAGCTTGGCGCCGGTCACCAGCAGCCGGTAGACGGTCGGCGAGGTCTCCGCCAGGCCGGCGTAGCGGGCGGCCGCGGCCGCGCCAGCCGCCTCGGCTCCGGCGAAGGGGGCGGCGACCGTCGGCCCGAGCTGGCCCGCTGCGGTGCCGGCCGCGGCCGCTGCGACGCGGAGCGGGCTATTGGGGTCGCCGGCGAGGTACTGGCTGGTCGCCTCCTGCGCCTGCTGCTGCGCCTGCGGCACGCCGCGGGCAGCCATCGCCTGCAGTGCCTGCGGGCCGACGGCCGCGACAGCGGCAGGGTTCGCGGTTGCCGCGTTGACGCCTGGGCCAGGCGGGGCACCGACCTGCATCATCAGGTTCGCCGCTGGCGCACCGACCGCCGCCCAGGCGTTCGCCCCGGTCATCTTCGCCAGGTCGAGGAGGTCTTGCAGCGCGCCCGTCGGGGGAGTCGCCCCGATGTCCGGGGGTCGGCCGCCGTGCGCGGCGATCATCGCCGCAGCGCCGGCGCCGGGCTTGGCGTACAGCTGCGCCGCGTAGGCGTCGAGCGGGTCAGGGGAAGAGGGGGCGTCCGCCGAGGGCGCAGGCCCGTAGAGCTGCTGAGCATACGCCGCGAGCGGATCGCCCATGCTTCAATCGTGCGGCGGCCCGGAGAGGGCCGCCATGATGCGCTCCACGTCGCGCGGAGCGAAGCGCCGGGCGAGGTCGGCGCGCACCGCGTCGGGGCTCTGCGCGTAACGGGGCGCGAGCGCCGAGAGGACCGCGTCGGGGATGGGTGGGGGCGTGGCGACAGCTCTCGGAGATGCGGCGGGAGGGCTGCCCGGCGGCGCGGGAACAGCGTCCCCGGGCGTCGCCACCACCTGCTTGTACTTCGCGATCGAGGCGGGGATGTCCACGATCTGCGTCGGGTTCCCGTTGGCGTCCGGAGGCCCGGGCTTGGTGACCTTGAAGGCGTTGACGAAATCCGGGTCGGCGGTACCCCCGGAGAGGATGCCGATGGCGCGCGCTGCGTCGTGATCAAGGAGGCCCGACCGCCGTCCGATGTTGCCGGCGCCGGTCGAGAGGTTGCCGGTTCGGCGGTCGAAGCTCGACACATCGCCGGTCTGCGGGTTGACAACCGGGGTGAAGAGGTCCGTCTCCGGCTTGCGAATCTCCTTGACGACGGTATGGGCGTTGGTGCCGTCCGC